>NZ_CAXCAM010000048.1:0-20304 GCF_963980585.1 uncultured Ilumatobacter sp. | reverse complement strand
GCTGCCGGACGGAACGACGTCGACGGCTCCCGGCGCAACGATCGGCAACATTGTCGACGGCACGATCTCAGCATTTGCCATCGCGCTCGGGCTCGCGTCGCTGGCGTTTCTGATCGGTTCCGTCACCGGTCGCAAAAGCGTTGCTATGGGCGGCGCCGTCACCCTCGGCGTCGGTGGCTACGTGCTCTACACGTTGTCGAGCATGACCTCAAGCCTCGACGGTCTGACGTGGCTGTCCTCATGGCGGTGGTACGTCGACGATGTCATGCTGATCAACGGACTCAACTGGCCAGTCCTCATCCCCTTCGGCGTCGCCACCATCTCACTCCTGATCAGCTGGTGGGCCTTCCTCCACCGAGATCTCCACAGCTCCTAAACAACCCCGGTGTTGCACCCCTGCCACACCGCAGGATTCAGGCCGCGTTGGCGAGAGCAGTCCGTACGGGCAAGACTCGGAGATGGACTTTGCCCGGCCCGAATACCTCGTCACGACCGCTTGGCTCGCTGCACATCTCGACTCACCTCATGTGCGCGTCCTTGACGTCACTGCGAAACTCAACGGACGGCTTGAGAATCGTGCAGAGGCAGAGTGCTATAGAGAAGGGCACATCCCTGGCTCTCTCTTTTTTGACAGCGCCGCAGGCAAGGGTGTGCTTTCGAATCAGTCGGCTGAACTTCCTTGGATGTGGCCGACTGTGGACGAAGTGGGCGCTGCGCTGAACGCTGTCGGTGTCGGGCCCGACACCAAAGTGGTGCTCGTTGCTCGGACACCGCGCGAGGGCATCGACTCGGGAACGATGTGGTGCACGCGGGCCTGGTGGACCTTGCACCATTCTGGAGTCGACTGCGCCATTCTGTGGGGAGGTATCGAACAGTGGGAGGCTGAAGGTCGGCCACTCACGGACGAGCCCTCAACGGTTCCATCGATCGCGCGGCCCGCTGTACTCACGCCGGCGACGTCGGGCAACGCAACTCAAGCAGAGGTGCTCGCCGCAGTGCACGGAACCCTCGCTCAGGAGGCGACCGCCCTCACATGTCTTGTCGATGCACTTCCGGCCGACAGCTTCGACGGTACCGGCACCTCATACGGTCCGCGTTCGGGACACATCACCGGGGCCATCAACGTGCCATTCCGGTCGCTGATCGAAGCCGAAACTGCTGCATTTGTTGAGCCAGCCGAAATGCACGAACACCTCAGTCGAGCTGGACTCCTTGACGAACGTGATGTGATTACCTACTGCGGTGGCGCAATCGCCGCAACGGTCGATGCCTTTGCGCTGGCGTTGTTCGGGAAGACAAATGTCGCTGTCTATGACGGGAGCCTCATGGAGTGGACCGCCGACCCTGACCTCCCGATGAACAATCCGAGTGGGGCAGCCTGACGACCCCAGCTTCGTGGCCGGCGCTCGTTACCGCAGGTGACCTACTCGCGTCATGACCAAGCGATGCGGGCAACGGTGAGAGTGCTGCAGTAAAAGATGTCTCGATTCCCTCCCGGAGTGAGAAACATTCCGTTCGCGATCCGCGAGCCCGTTGCGACTCGATCAAGGAGCGCCCCAGTAGCGATGTCGACCACGATGACGTCGTCAGTTCCGGCAGCAGTGAAGTCGTTGATGACGAGTTCACCGGACTCGGGGAAAACCACTGGCTGCATGCTTGCACGTACGTCGAGGTGCCACGCGACCTCAAGACCGCCGTCCGCTGTGGAGACTCCGGCGAGGCCACCGTTGATGCTGTCCCACGCAATAGCCATGTCGAACTCAGGGACGTGGACTGGTGGAGCAATGATGCCGCCGCCTGCAGTGCCGAAAGGCTCGATCACAACGTGCGCCGTCGGGTCAGTGAGCGAGATCCGATGGAGCCGCTGTGGGCCGTCCCAAGGCGCGTCGAGGCGCCACGACAGGTCCCGCCCGGGAGGGGTGCCGAAGCGGCCGTTCGGTTCGGTCTGATGTATTCGTCGGACCGAGGCGACGTCACCGCAGTCCATGGCCCAACACACGTCGTCTGACAGGCAGGCATCCCATGACAGGCCAAACCGGTCATCGGTGGTTCGGTATCGGGGCTGCCATTCGGCATCGATGACGAGTTCGTCCCCCTCAAGATGTATCCGCCAGAGATGTTCGGTTCCGGGCACATACACCGTCTCAGTTCCATCCAATTCAAGATTGGCGGCAATCCGTCCCATCGATCCCTCGGGGAGCACCAGCGGTTGGCCGAGAATCTCAAGGGATCCCGGGTCGAGGCGGGTGAGCGTCGTGCCGCCCTGGCCCTCAAGCCGCAGGTCCTTCGTGATCAACGAGCCGTCCGCCAACGCCAACAGACCATTATGCGAACGGTCTGCTGGCAGCCTGCGTTCGACCAATATCGAGAGATCATCAGGGTCGAGGCGATGAAGATAATTTCCATTGACCGACATGATCGACCCGTTGGCGTGAGCGAGGATCGCACCACACCAGACATGGTCCCCACAGGGCAACTGTGGCGAAGCGGCGAGAACATCGAGGGTGTTTGGATCAATCCGTTCCACCCACCCGAATGGTGGCGGCCCACTGAACGCAGCCATCGTGCCGCCCACGTACCACTGCCCGCTGTTTCTCTCGATTGCCATAACGTGCCATTTGTCGTCGTGGCGAGAAATCACACTCGCTGCACCGGAGGCTGCATCGAGTCGTCCGGGGCTGGCCTTTTGCCGCCGGTTCCCGCCGCACTCGACGGGCCATGCCGACGGCCAATACCCGGGGTGTGAGCTGGTGCGGTCACGCATCGTCGCAACTTAACGAACCCCCATCGAGTCGATCTCAGTGAAACGAGACAAACTCTTGACTGCAGTCGTGGCAAGGCGTGCCGATGGCGAACTATTGAAGCTGGTCAGTCCAGACGTGCCCACCGAGAAGCAGAACGGCGCGAAGTGGAAGCCGGACGCGAGCGCTTGCGGGCCCGAGTCCACACTCTCCAGCCGCGCCACACAACGTAAAACCTTCGATCGGTGTAGACGAGCTGGCAGGTTGGTCGTCCTGCCTCATCTCGGCGTGGCTGGGTCTGGCTGATCGCGCCAGGACCCGGCCCATGTTCCGGATTCTCTCAAGGCGAAGGGCTGCGGTGTCGAAAGGTCGAACAGAGCGCGATTCCCAACGGCGAAACCGTGTCGCCCGGACAAGGGCTCGAGAAGGACCGATGATTAACGAGCTGGAGTTCTCCGCAGACACCGGACCAAGCCTGCGTCACGCGTGGGCCCGGCTCGCGAGTCAAGCTGTGCGCATGCGCAGCGACCTCGTTGTCGTGGCGCTCGACCTCGCGCTCGTGGCATCAGCATTCTTACTGATGCTGTTGCTGCGCTATGACGGCACCATCCTCGCCGACGGCTGATCAGGCCTCGCAGCGTTTCTCCCGTTCGCCGCTGGAGCGGTGGTGCTCAGCAACTTCGGATGGGGCCTGTACGGCCAGCTCTGGCGTCACGCCAGCCTTCACGAAGCGCCGCTGCTCCTGAAGTCGGGTGCAACAGTGATGGCCCTCCTGATAGTCGTCAATGTGTCGCCCCGCTTCGTGCCAACCTCGGTAGTCGTCACCGGCACGGTCACCGTGACGTTCCTCACGGGGTTATTGCGTTTCCAGAGCCGGTTCTTCTCCTTTCGCCGATCCGTGGATCAACTCGGACTGGGCGTAGTCGTCATTGGATCGGGCGATTCCGGCGCCGGCATCGTGTCCGACATGCTGCACAGCCCACGTGCCAGGTTCAGGCCGGTTGCGGTGCTCGACGAGGACCCCGACCACCATGGCCGATGATTCATGGGAGTACCGATCGTCGGCGGAATCGATGATCTGACCGATGTTGTCGCGGCGACAGGCGCCAACCTCGCCGTGTTCGCGATCACCAATGCGCCGCAGGAGACGGTGCGACGCGCCACAGATGCAGCTGAGGCTGCAGATATTGCAATGAAGATCGTTCCCCGAATGTCGGCGGCGATGCGCAGCGGCACATCACCGCCGACATTCGTGACGTGCAGATCAAGGACCTCCTGGGACCCGAACAGATTGCAACCAATCTCGACGCCGTGACATCCATCCTGCGCGGCAATCGAGTGCTGATCACCGGTGCCGACGGCCACGTACGCGCTCGGGGGAACAGACCCAACGAAGTCGCTCGTTGAGAAAGCGGAGCAACTCAACGCGTCGATGATCGTGGTGGGCAATCGCCCCGTGAAAAGTGTTGCCCGCCTGCTCGGCGCAATTGCCACCGATGTCATCCGCCACGCACCCTGCGATGTCCTCGTCGTCAACACCACTTATTGACGGCTGCGCCCAAGGCTTGGCGTGCGCTGCGTGCAAGACTCTGCGATGATGCCGGTTCAAGAGAAGTCAGTCGCGTGGATTGTGATTCCCTTGCTGCTGATCCTTGTTATCGGTGTCATTGCGTTGGCGTGGGCGCTCGGTGCAATCCCATGGTGGATGGCCGCTGTGCTGCTTCCACTGACGATGGCTGGCCTCTGGCGAACCGTGCCCTCGGGGCCCCGCAAGCCATAGAAAGTCGTCACTCTCGTGTGCGCTGAGGAATCGGGGCGACGGCGGTGCACGCGCCGACGATCGCCGGATCGCTTCCTCCGACCAGCGCTAAAGTCATCCATCGTCTGAACGAAAGGTTCGCGATGTACGCATCCATTGTTGTCGGTACCGACGGTTCAAGTAGCGCCGCAACCCACGATCGGGATCCTTGGCGCAGTTGTTGCGATGTGGATGTGTGCGCCTGACATGGCGGCAAGCATCGCGGCGTGGGTGACGTGGCATCGCCTGCCGCAATCGTTGACCTGAGCGGATGGGGCGAAGCAAGTGAGGAAACTGTCCGAGCGGCGCTCGAGTCAGCCACAGCTTTTGCGGAAGAAGCAGGTGCGACATCAACGACCCAGGCGCTCTCTGGCGACCCAGCAGATGCTCTGCTGTCGTTATGTGAGCAGGTCGATGCCCACCTGCCGGTCGTCGGCAACCGGGGCATGCATGGCATCGGCCGCTTCCTACTCGGCAGCATCTCCAGCCGATGCGCCCACCACGCCGACCGGTCCGTGCTCATCGTCCAAACAACCTGAACAGGCCTCGCAGCGAGGTGGACGGCGTCGGGAAGCTGTCTCTTCCCGGCAGTCGGCGTCCGGCTGCGACGTGGTCCGCAAACTGTCATCCTGAATCCGCAGCGCGTTCCGCCACCTGGAGTTCACTCTGCATTCAGCCAATCAACACTCCTCGAGTGATTGAATCTGACTAAACGCCCAGGCTCTCGCCGAGAGTGTGGTGGACGAGCACACCTACGAGGAATCGACCATGACGACGAGAATCGGAATCAATGGTTTTGGACGAATCGGCCGCCTCGTCGTTCGTGGACTCAGCGGCCGAGACGGCATCGAGGTTGTCCACGTCAATGACCCTCAGGCAGATGTCGGCACCGCAGCGCACCTTCTCCAATTCGACTCTGTCCACGGCCGCTACGCCGGCGAAGTCAGCACTGATGGCACATCAATGACGGTCGACCGCACCGCAGTCACGTACTCCTCACAGGACACACCGGCAGCCGTGCCGTGGACCGACCATGGCGTCGACATCGTGCTCGAATGCAGCGGCAAATTCAAGACCGCCGAAACTTTGCAGCCATACCTCGACGGCGGTGTCCGCAAGGTCATCGTGGCCGCACCCGTGACGGCCGACGGCGTGCTGAACATCGTCATGGGGTGCAACGACGACCTGTACGACGCAGCCGTGCACGACATCGTGACGGCCGCCTCATGCACCACCAACTGCCTGGCACCTGTCGTCAAGGTCTTGCACGAGCACGTCGGAATCGAACGCGGGGCAATCACCACGATCCACGACGTGACCAACACGCAAGTCGTCGTCGATGCCCCACACAAGGATCTCCGACGTGCAAGGTCGGCGCTGAATTCTCTGATTCCGACCTCGACTGGATCGGCGACCGCCATCACCATGATCTATCCGGAACTCAGCGGCAAACTGAACGGAACCGCAGTGCGCGTACCGCTGCTCAACGCGTCGCTCACCGATGCGGTCTTCACCATGCAACGAGAAGTGACCGTTGATGAAATCAACGATCACTTCCGCACCGCCGCCAACGGCGAACTGGCCGGCATCCTCGGATTCGAAGACCTTCCCCTGGTATCCGCGGACTACACCAACGACACACGGTCCGGCGTCGTTGACGGCCCCTCAACCATGGTCATCGATGGTCGAATGGTCAAAGTGCTCGTCTGGTACGACAACGAATATGGGTACGCCTTCCGCATGGCTGACCTCGCAGCGAAGGTCGCAGCGTTACTCCCAGCAGGGTGACCACCGAGCAATGAACGTTCGCAACTACGCGCTGGTCACCGCCGGTTACTGGGCGTTCACGCTCACCGACGGTGCCCTGCGCATGTTGGTGCTGCTGCACTTCAACGAACTGGGCTACTCGCCGGTCCTACTTGCATTTCTCTTCCTCGCCTATGAATTCATGGGGATTGTCACCAATCTGATCGGCGGCTGGGTCGGGTCGCGAACAGGTCTCGGGCTCACCTTGCGGGTCGGTCTGGGCCTCCAAGTCGCCGCCTTGGTTGCTCTCACGCTGCAGCAAGAATCGTGGGCCGAGTGGACCTCAGTGGTGTTCGTGATGGCGGTGCAGGCACTGTCAGGCGTCGCCAAAGATCTCACGAAAATGAGTTCGAAAAGCGCGGTCAAGTTCGTCGCCGGCGACGAAGACGGTGCCCTCTTCAAGATGGTCGCGATACTGACCGGTTCCAAGAACGCTTTGAAGGGCGTCGGATTCTTCTTGGGCGCTGCGCTGCTTGCATCGCTTGGATACGAGGCCGCGCTCTGGACGCTCGCGGCGATCGTTGGTATCGCACTCGTCGCCATCATGGCAATGCTGAACGAGGACATCGGCAAGTCGAAGAAGCGGACGCCCCTCGGCTCAATTCTCTCCAAATCCGGCCCCGTGAACCGGCTGTCTGCTGCCCGAGTGTTCCTGTTCGCTTCTCGCGACATCTGGTTCGTCGTGGCACTTCCAGTTTTCCTCGAAGAGGAGTTGGGCTGGTCGTTCTACGCCGTTGGCGGCTTTCTGGCCGCGTGGGTCATCGGCTACGGGGGAGTGCAGTCGATGGCCCCTCGTATTCTCGGCTCGACACGACCAGATGGCTCTGACCAGGCCAACGGGGTCGACCGCGACGTTGCCGGCGCTCGATGGTGGGCGATGATCCTCGGCCTCATCGCATTAACAATCGCCGCCCTCGTCACAGCCGGCATCGCAGTCACCGCCGTGATCGTGGGCGGGCTCATCATCTTCGGCGTGGCGTTCGCCGTGAACTCTTCGGTCCACTCCTATCTGATCCTTGCCTATAGCAACGAAGACGACGTATCTATCGATGTCGGCTTCTACTACTCAGCAAATGCAGTGGGACGCTTTGTCGGCACGTTGCTGTCAGGTGTGCTTTACCTGTGGGGCGGGCTCCCCGTCGCACTCTGGGGTGCCGCGGCCTTCGTGGGCGTCACCTGGCTCTTGACGCTGCGGCTTCCGGCGGTCGATCGCGCGGTTTCAGCGGCCCCGCCGAAAAGTTAGAACACCTCGTTGCAACCAGGGACTTCCGGCACTGGGCAGCAAGCGCAGGCTTGCTTACCGTGCGGAGGCAACGACGTTGCGCCGAGCACGGCCGAAGGGACATCCCATGGACTTCGAGATCTCCGACACAATGCGGACAATCCTCCCCATTGACCATGCTTCCATGGACGAGGAGGTGATTCCACTCGAGGCGAGTTCCTCCGCGGGCACCCCGAGGTTGTCGCAGAGCAGGTCGCGGCGCTGCAGCAACGGGTCCGCCAGATGGGCGTCTGCCTAAGAGCGGCTCGGTCCCAGGCGCATTCATCACTGCATGCGCTGGCTCGGTATCGCGAGCCGTTCCTTCTGTCTGCTCTGCGCGTACGCCAACCAACGGGTCATCACCGCCGAGGGAGACACCCTCGCTGACCGGCAGATCGTGCGGCACTGGGTTGCCGAGCTTGATGCCGAGATCCGAAGCGCCCGCCTGTTGACGCTGCACGCAGCATGGAAGATCGATACCGATGGAGCCAAAGGCGCACGTGACCAGATTTCGGCAATCAAGTTCTCCGTTGCCGGCACCATGCTCAAAGCGGTCGACACGGCCATCCAGGTCCACGGTGCCCTCGGCGTCACCGACGACACGATTCTCGCCTACTGGTATAGCCACGAACGAGCAGCGCGAATCTACGACGGCGCCGATGAAGTCCACAAGACCTCGCTCGGGCGTCGAATCTCGCGTCAATAGAAGACCTGAGTGGGCGAGTAGCGTCACGGTCAGCGATGACGTGCACCAGCGAGCTTTCCCGCCAACGATGACCAATATGACCAATATGACCAATATGACCAAGCCTGTCCCGACCAACACCGACGCCCCGTGCTGCGGCGGCGGTGTCTCCCGCCTCGATCTCAGCGACGCAACAGCGCTTGCGGTTCAACTCAGCGCGATCGCTGACCCGGTTCGTATTCAGATGTTGTCGATCATCGCGTCGTCGGCGAGTGGCGAAGTGTGTGCCTGTGACTTCGTCGAGCCGATCGGCAAGTCGCAGCCCACGATTTCGCACCATCTCAAGGTGCTCAACAAGGCCGGATTGGTCGCAGGTGACAAACGAGGTCGTTGGATTTGGTACCGGCTCAGCCCCGGCTCCATCGATGGCGTTATCAGCAGCCTGAGTGGCGCCATCGCCGACTCGCCGAGCTGACATGTGCGGACGGTTCGTCTCGACCAGTACGCCCGATGCAATCGCGGCCTACTTCGGCGCAACCGCAGATGTTGCGCCGCTCGGAGCAAACTTCAATGTCGCGCCGACCCACGACGTCTACGGCGTCGTTGCACGCGCTGCATATCCGGATGCGCCGCTCGACAAGACGGTCCAGGCCTTCCACTGGGGGCTGATTCCCAGCTGGGCCAAGGAGCGCAAGATTGGCGCGCGGATGATCAACGCCCGCGCCGAGACGCTCACCGAGAAGCCGTCGTTTCGCGGGTTGGTGAAGAACAAGCGTGTGATTATCCCGATGGACGGGTTCTACGAATGGAAACCGGGCGCCGCTGACGGTCCGCGCAATGCCAAGGTCGCGTCGCTCAAGCAGCCCATGTTCATCCACCGCGTCGACGGCGAACCGCTCGCAGTCGCAGGCCTCTGGGCCGCGTGGAAGGACCCGTCAGATCCCGATCATCGTTGGCTGCACAGCGCCACGGTGATCACAACTGGAGCCAACGACCTGATGTCACCAGTACACGACCGAATGCCGGTGCTCGTCCCGCGCGATCGGTGGGACGAGTGGCTCGATCCAGGCAACGACGACATCGACGCACTGTCGGACATCTTCTCTGCCTCCAACGCTGGAGCGCTCAAGATGCACGCTGTCTCCACCGAGGTGAACAACGTCCGCAACAACGCCGCCGACCTCCTCAACCCGATGTGAGCCGTCCGCTCTGGATCAGAGTGCAGCGATGATTCGAGCAGCCCAATCTTCAAGGTCGCTGCGGTCGACATGCGCAGCAGCATTCGCAAACGAGAGTTCGCTCATCTCGTTGGTTGGCACCAGGTGGATATGGGCGTGCGGCACCTCGTAGCCGGCGATTATCAGCCCGACCTTTTCGCAGCCGAAGGCACGCTCCTGGGCCTTGGCAATGCGGCGGGATACCTCGAACAGGTGCGTCGACAACTCGGGAGAAGCGTCGATCCAATGATCGATCTCCTCAATGGGTACGACGAGCGCGTGTCCCGGTGTCATTGGATTGATCGACATGAATGCAACGCAGCGGTCATCGCGATGCACGAAGGTCCCGGGAATATCGCCGTTGATGATCATGGTGAAGACGGTGCTCATACCCGCGCCACAGTACGCGCGCCGTACGATCGAGATGTGACCAGCGACGACGAGACCGCTCAAACATCCGACAGCGACTCGGCCGGTCTCTTCGACAATCTGTGGACGGCCCCCAATGCCTTCACGCTCCTGCGGTTGCTGTGCCTCCCAATCTTTCTCTGGCTCCTGTTTGTCCAGGACAACCGCGCAGGAGCGGCGTGGATGCTCGTGGCGCTGGCGAGCACCGATTGGATCGACGGCTATATCGCTCGACGTTTCGACCAGGTGAGCGAGTTCGGCAAGATCTTCGACCCGACCGTCGACCGTCTCTTCTTCTTCGTGTCGGTGATTGCCATCGTCATCGACGGCAGCATCCCTGTCTGGTTCGCTGTCGCAGTGTTGTTCCGCGAAGTGGCAGTGGGCGCGATGAT
The DNA here is from genome assembly GCF_963980585.1 of uncultured Ilumatobacter sp. Taxonomy (NCBI): domain Bacteria; kingdom Bacillati; phylum Actinomycetota; class Acidimicrobiia; order Acidimicrobiales; family Ilumatobacteraceae; genus Ilumatobacter; species uncultured Ilumatobacter sp. The sequence continues at coordinate 9,996 of NZ_CAXCAM010000048.1, read as the reverse complement.
GACGATTGCGACACTGCTTTTTGGCATGGAACGATTCGATGTCACCTGGTGGGGCAAGACGGCGACCTTCCTGCTCATGGCGGCGGTTCCGAGCTTCTTGATCAGCGAAGCAGGCGTGTCGGAGTCGGACTTCTTTGCCGTCGTTGCGTGGGTCACCGGCATCCCGGGGCTCGCCCTCAGCTACTGGACCGGCATCGCCTACATTCCCCAGGTCCGAGCTGGGATTGCGGCCGGGCGCCAACATCGCGCAGATCGGGTTCCTTCCGGGCAGTGATTCTCGCTACGGTAAGCACCGATGAACGTTCCAGCTGACCTCCGCTACTCGTCAGACCACGAGTGGATCCGCCAAGACGGCAACGTCGTCACGATCGGCATCACCGAATATGCCCAGGATTCGCTCGGCGATGTGGTGTTTGTCGAGGTTCCCGAGCAGGGAACGACCGTGGTCTTGGGTGACTCCTTCACTGAGGTTGAGAGCACGAAGTCAGTCAGTGACATCTATGCCCCAGTGTCGGGTGTCATCTCTGCCGTGAACGAGGCGCTCGATGATCAGCCCGAACTCCTCAACAGTGACCCTTACGGTGAGGGTTGGATCTGCTCAATTCAATATTCCGACGCGGCCCAACTTGACGAACTGATGGACGCCGCCGCCTACAGGGCGCTCACCGAAGGCTGAGCTCATGAGCACCTACGTCTTCTGCAACCAATGCGGCCATCGCAACCCGCCCGAGAGCACGTTCTGCTCAAGCTGCGGCGAACCCTTGGATTCACTTGGCGATCGAACCATCACCCTCACCGCAATCGATCCGTTACAAGATGCTCCTGGGCCGAAGGACGACATCGTGGTTCCGGTCGGTGAACTCTCAACCGAGATCGGTGTCCTCATCGTCCGTGCCGGAGCGCAAGCCGGCGCCCGATTCCCGCTCGACGAGGATGTGACCCGAATGGGACGCCACCCCAACAGCGAGATCAGCCTTGACGACATCACCGTGTCTCGACGTCATGCCGAGATCGAGCGCACTGCCGACGGTTACGTCGCCAGCGACGCCGGCTCGCTCAACGGCACGTATGTCAATCAGGAACGTATCGACCGCATGCTGCTGCATCACGGCGACGAGGTTCAGATTGGCAAGTTCAGACTGGTCTTCTTCGAGCGGAACGATGGCTGACCTGCCGGGCAGGACCGCATCGATGTCGCATCTCTCCATTGGTGAAGTACTCGCACTGCTGCTCGAGGAGTTTCCCGACGTCACGATCTCGAAGATCCGTTTCCTCGAGAGTCAGGGTCTGATCGACCCTGAGCGCACGCCGTCGGGGTATCGCAAGTTCTACGACGACGACGTTGAATTACTGCGCTGCATCCTGCGTGAGCAGCGCGAGAACTACTTGCCATTACGCGTCATCAAAGACCGGCTGGATTCAGGCGAGATCGACCCGACGAGCGAGATCCCGCGCCCCCGAGGCATTCGCAACATGCCCGACGACGACGCTGTTGCCGCGCACCCTGCGGCCACGCTGATCGCATCCGGCGCGTCAGCGCCGCCGACCGGCGCAGAGGCCCTGTTCGCGCGCACCGACACCGGCGACACGCCCACAGACGCGACCGAGTCCAGCGCCAAGGTCGACGATCTGGCGCCGGCCAACACCCCGATTCCGCCCTCGCCCGAACCTGTTGCCGATGTCGCAGCACCGTCGTCGCTGCCCAGCGTTGCGCTCACGCGTGACGAGCTGTGCTCGATGGCATCGATCGATGCCGCTGCGCTCGAAAACCTCGAGTCCTACGGCGTCGTCACCGGTATCCGCGGATCAGGTGGCATGTATGGCGAGGACGCACTTGAGGTCGCCACGATCGCCAAGCGGTTCCTCGACGCAGGCTTCGATGCGCGGCACCTTCGCGGATGGAAAGTGGCTGCGGATCGCGAAGCCGGCCTGTTCGAACAGATGATTCAGCCGCTGTTACGGCAGCGCAATCCGGGGTCTCGCGAGCAGGCACGCCAGCAACTCACCGAGATGGAACAAATCGGCGGCCAACTGCGCTCGGCCCTGATGCGATCAACGATGCGCCAGCACTACGAAGACTGAGTACGATCGGGAGAGTGATCCCTCTCGAATTGGTCGGTGTCCGCGTCGAAGTGCCAGCCAATACACCCATGATGTTGCTCCGTGAGCAGGATGGCGACCGAAGGCTGCTCCCGATCTACATCGGCACGCCCGAAGCCTCTGCGATTCACTACGCGCTCGAAGGAGTCGAGCCGCCGCGTCCGCTCACGCATGATCTGTTCTTGATCACCCTCGGCGAACTGGGGGCAACAGTCGATCAGGTCGTCGTCACGGAAATGCGCGATCGGACGTTTCATGCCGAGGTGTACCTGTCGAGCCCGTCGGGTGACAAGGTCATCTCGGCGCGGCCTTCCGATGCCGTTGCACTCGCCGTTCGATGCAACGCGCCGCTCTTCGCCACCGACGAGTTGATGGCAGCCGAAGCCCAAGAAGCACCGGCCGAACCGGAAGTCGATGCTGCCGAAATCATCGACGACTTCAAGGATTTCCTCGACAACGTCAGCCCCGAAGACTTCGAGGCCTGACCAACACCCGAGAGACGAAGTCTCGACAAAAGGTTGACGGTCGCGCGTCCGATCCGTAAGGTTCACGATCTCACACTGCTGTAACTACGAAACTGTGGTGCCGCAGCACAATCTGTTCGTTCGTTGGCAACAACGAACCGGAGGCAATCACATGACACGTATCGCAGGGACCCCGCTGTCCGACATCGACAAGCGGCTCGCCGAATCGCTGGGCTACAGCGGCACGCAAACCGCCAGCGTCGTCGGCATCTCGTATCGCCAGCTCGATTATTGGGCTCGCACCGACCTGATCCGCCCATCGCTCAGTGATGCCAGTGGTAGCGGTAGCCGTCGTCGGTACTCCTACACCGATCTGCTCGAACTCAAGACGATCAAGAAGCTGCTCGACGCCGGGATCAAACTGGAACAAGTCCGCAAAGTGTTCGACTACCTCCGTGAGCACGTCGCCACCGACATTGCCTCGGCGCACCTTGTCATCGAAGGCGAGAGCGTGCAGGTCTGTGATGACGGCGAGCTCATCGACGTGTTGAAAAATGGCCAGGGCGTCCTCAACATGGTGTTCTCCATGAGCGGAATGAAGAACGAACTCGAAGCGGACGTCGCCGACATCGCCTCGGAAATTCTCGACGATCAGCCGCATCGCCGGATCGGCTGAGCATCACATGACACTCGAGCGGTCACCCCTGGTCGAGCAGCACCAAGCTCTTGACGCCAGCCTCGTCGAGTTCGGCGGATGGGAAATGCCCATCGCCTACCCGTCGGGCACGATCAACGAGCACCTCGCGTGTCGCCGTGGCGCCGCAATGTTCGACGTGTCGCATCTTGGCTCAGTCCGCATCACAGGCGACGGCGCCTTCGACCGGCTCCAGACCACACTGACCAACGATCTCCGAAAGATCACACCCGGGCGAGCCCAGTACACACACCTGCTCGACGCGCACGACGCATCCGTGCTCGACGACATCATCGTGTGGTGGCATCCCCGGGCCGATGGTGATCCCGACGTGTTCGATGTCATGCCAAATGCGTCCAATACCGACGATGTGGTCGCTGCCCTCGGGGGCATCGAGACGACCCATGATCGCGCCGTCATCGCTGTCCAAGGCCCCGAAGCCAAGACCGTCCTGGCCACAGTGTTCCCCGAGGCGGCCGCCACCGGCCGCTTCCGCGTGACGCACTGCGACTGGCACGGCGCACCATGTGTCGTCGCCGGAACGGGCTACACGGGGGAGCCTGGCGTCGAGATTGCTGTCCCGGCGGCATCAGCCGGATCACTGTGGGACGCACTCATCGGCGCAGGAATCACTCCGGCCGGTCTCGGTGCCCGCGACACGCTCCGACTTGAGTCGGCGCTGCCGTTGCACGGCCAGGAACTCGGCCGCGGCATCACCTCGTTGCAGGCCGATCTCGGATGGGTCGTGGCCTGGGAGAAGCCAACATTCATCGGCAAGGACGCCGCGTTGTCAGAGCGCAGTGATGGTGTCACCCGACGACTGTTCGGCATCGCAACCGACGGGCGGAGGCCGGCCCGCACGGGTTGCACTGTGCTCGTCAACGGTGTCGCCGTCGGGGAAGTGACCAGCGGCAACTTTTCACCGATTCTTGGGCACGGCATCGCACTTGCATTTCTCCCACCGACAACGGCCGAAGGCGACCTGGTCGACATCGACGTCCGGGGCAAAACGCTTGCCGGCCGCGTCGTCGCAACACCGTTTGTCTAATCCGCTACTCGTCTGACTTCTTTGCGGTTGCCTTCTTCTGCGGCGTCGCCTTCTTTGGGGCTGCCTTCTTCTGAGGCGTCGCCTTCTTCTGCGGCGTCGCCTTCTTGGCGGTCGTCTTTTTCACGGCCACGGGTGGAGTCGGAGCGGATGGCTCCGGAGCCGGAGCCGCCCCGGTCACGCCCGGCCGACGAAAGCCACCAAACAAGCCACCCGCTGTTTCGGCAAGTTGCGTGAGCGGGCCCAGACGGGCCTGCAGATCACCGAGAATGTCGCTGAACTGACCCAACTGGTCAGGGAGCTGCGTGAACGCCGGCGTGGTCAGCGTCTTGGCCAACCGCTCAAGACCAGGTGCTGCAGCCATGGCCGGGCCGCTGACGACCTGCATCATGTCGTCAGCAGCCTTCACCGTGCGGGTCATCTGCGGAACCGCTGCACGAATCGGGCCTTCGACGTCGGTGACCAACCGGTTGATTCGTTCGGTGGTCTCGTTCAGGTTCTCCATCGTGCGATTGAAGTTCTCAACACCCCGAAGGAACTCGTCGACACCCTTGCGAAACTGTTCGAAGGATTGCAGCGTGCCAGCGAGTGGCGCCGCGAACAGGTTGAACATCTGCGAGAGCGGGTCACTGTCAGCCATCACGCCAACCTACTTCGCCACGGCCGAGGACACCCTGAATGACGATGAAGTGTGCGACCACCGGCAGAGCCATCGAGGATTGAGACGCTTCGGCATCAGCCGCTTGCGTACGCCTCAAGCGGCTCGCAACTGCAGACAAGGTTCCGATCGCCATAGGCACCGTCAATACGCGAGACCGGGGGGAAGTACTTGGAGACCCTGAGACTGTCCAGCGGGAATGCGCCGGTTTCACGGCTGTACGACCGATTCCACTCTCCGAGCAGTTCCTCAGACGTATGTGGCGCATGCCGAAGTGGGCTGTCCTCGATGGCGGACTCTCCGGACGCAACTAGATCGATCTCGCCTTTGATTGCAATCATCGCAGCGCAGAAGCGATCGATCTCGCGCAGCGTCTCGCTTTCGGTCGGCTCGATCATCAGAGTCCCGGCGACGGGAAAGCTCATCGTCGGGGCATGAAACCCATAGTCCATCAGCCGTTTGGCGATGTCGTCGACGGACACCTCGGTCTCTTTGGTGATGTCGCGTACGTCAATGATGCATTCGTGAGCAACCCGTCCGTGCTCGCCGCGGTACAAGACCGGGAAATGCGGGTCGAGCTGATGGGCGATGTAGTTGGCGGCAACGATGGCGACGCTGGTGGCGTCAGTCAGGCCCGCGGCGCCCATCATCTCCAGGTACATCCACGGGATCGGCAGAATGCCAGCCGAACCGAAATTGGCCGCCGACACCGCCCCAACCGGCGACTCCGCGTCCAGCGGATGGCCGGGGAGAAACGGCTGGAGATGGCTGCGAACACCAATCGGACCGACGCCCGGCCCACCCCCGCCATGCGGAATGCAGAACGTCTTGTGCAGGTTGAGATGACTCACATCTGCCCCGAACTTGCCCGGGCGAGCGTGACCGACCAACGCGTTGAGATTCGCACCGTCGACGTACACCTGACCACCAGCATCGTGCACCAGACCGCACAACTCGCTGACATCGGCCTCGAACACGCCATGCGTCGATGGATACGTGATCATGATGGCGGCCAACGTGTCGCCCACATCGGCAAGCTTGACTCGCAAATCGGCCATGTCGACGTTGCCGCGATCATCACATGCGACCACCTTCACATCGAGACCTGCCATCACTGCGCTGGCAGCATTGGTTCCGTGCGCACTCGAGGGGATCAGGCACACCGTCCGCTGTTCGTCACCGTTGGTGCGGTGATAAGCCCGGATCGCCAACAGGCCTGCGAATTCTCCTTGACTGCCTGCGTTGGGTTGCAAACTGACTGCGTCATAGCCCGTGATGACCGCGAGCCGGTCTGCCAGATCATCAATCATCTCGACGTATCCGGCAGCCTGCTCGATGGGAGCAAAGGGATGGATGTCAGCAAACTCCGGCCACGTGATCGGCACCATTTCCGACGTTGCGTTGAGCTTCATCGTGCACGATCCGAGCGGGATCATGGTCCGGTCGAGGGCGAGGTCTCGATCGCTGAGCCGACGCAAGTAGCGAAGCATCTCATGCTCACTGTGATACCGCTCAAACACCGATTGCGTGAGGAACTCATCAGTTCGCCGCAGTGCTGCAGGTATGCCATCAGGCGCTGAGTCGGGATCGTCGACAGGCTGCCCGCCAAGTGCAGCAACCACACTCGATACTGTTTCGAGGGTCGACGTCTCGTCAAAGGTCACTCCGAAGACTCCATCGTTCACCCGCCGAATGTTGAATCCGGCGGCCAACGCCGCGGCGATGGCCGCGTCGACGTCCTTGGAGCGCACCGTGATGGTGTCAAACCACGTTTCGTTGAGCACCTCATGACCAGCAGCCCGCAAGCCTGCTGCAGCGATCGAGGTGAGTCGATGCACACGCTCCGCAATGCGGGTCAGCCCCGCGCGTCCGTGCCATGCGGCGTAGAGGCCAGCGATGTTTGCCAGCAGCACCTGCGCAGTGCAAATGTTCGATGTCGCTTTCTCGCGCCGGATGTGCTGCTCCCGGGTCTGTAATGCGAGCCGGAGCGCTGGGCGGCCAGCTGTATCTGTACTGACGCCGACGATGCGCCCAGGCATCGATCGAGCAGCTTTCTCGCGCGCTGCCACAAACGCTGCGTGTGGACCACCAAAGCCCATCGGCACACCGAAACGTTGTGCCGAACCAATCGCGATGTCGGCGCCCATTTGCCCTGGAGGAGTGACCAGCAGGCACGAGAGAGGGTCGGTCACGACCGCGGCGATGCCCCCCATTGAGTGCACCTTGGCAATGTCGGCGGTCCAATCGACAACGGCACCCGATGAGCTCGGTGCACTGAACAGCGCACCGAAGACTCCGCCGGCGTCGACACCATCGAGCAGAGCAGCTTCGCCAACCAGGAGTTCGACCCCCACCGGCTCGGCCCGCGTCCTGAGCACTGCCAGCGTTTGAGGGTGAGTGTCCTCATGTACGAAGAAGCGTTGTGATTTGACCTTTGACTGGCGCCTGGCCATCGTCATCGCCTCTGCAGCGGCCGTCCCTTCGTCAAGCAGCGATGCATTCGCCACATCGAGACCGGTCAGTTCGGTGACCAACGTCTGGAAGTTCAGAATCGCCTCGAGTCGGCCCTGACTGATCTCTGGCTGATACGGCGTATATGCGGTGTACCAAGCCGGGTTCTCGAGCACATTTCGTGCAATCACCGGAGGAGTGATCGTGCCGGTGTAGCCCATCCCGATCAACGAGGTGACAAGTTGGTTCTTCTCGGCAATCACCCGGAGGCGACGAAGCGCCTCGCGTTCTGGAACCGCGGGAGCGAGGTCGAGCGGTTCGCCCGAACGGATCGTGGCCGGCATGGTCTGATCAAGCAGCGCTTCCACGGAGTCGACGCCGACAGCGTCGAGCATGTGGGCCACATCGCCAGGGGTCGGGCCAACATGGCGACGGACGAATTCATCGGATTCAAACAGATCACTGAGCGGGGTGGGCATAAGTGGCTCCTGGGTACACGACGGATCGTGGTGGCGGCCCCCGCTGTCATCTGTGCCTGAGAGTTTTGATCCCCGTGGGCGGAACAAGCGCACGTCCGATGGACAAACGATCGATCACTTTCCAGCGTGCCTCACTCGAACGGTCCGGGTGCTTGAGCGATTGCCGGGGTGGGTTGCGCCTTCAGCGCCGACCAATGTGCCGGCTCTCCCGATCGAGTGGATCGGCGTTTCAGTTGTACTGCAAAGGGTAGTACCTCCACGCCGATGTGCGACGATCACACGATGAACACCGGCACGATCAATATCTCCAACGTTTTGCAGCGCAGCCGAATCTCGCTCAACGGCGCGTGGAACATCATTGTCGACCCCTATGAGATGGGCTACATCGGCATTCTCGGAGATCGCAACGATCGGGGCTTTTTTCGCGACCACAGGCCGCGTCACCCAGGCGATCGAGTGGAGTACGACTTCGACTCATCGCCAACGCTGACCGTTCCCGGGGACTGGAATACACAGGATGAGCGACTGCACTTCTACGAGGGCACCGTCTGGTATCGACGAACGGTCGAGGTGTCAGCCGTGCAGGTCGCCACGGGTCGAATCTTTTTGCACATCGGCGCCGCCAACCACACCAGCCGCGTGTTTCTGAATGGCGAGGAACTCTCCACCCATGCAGGAGGCTTCAGCCCGTACGCGGTGGAGTTGACTGGACGCCTGACCGCCGGCGCGCACTCTCTGGTCATCCAGGTCGACAATCGTCGCGAGCCCCACCGGATCCCTGCCATGCGATCAGATTGGTGGAACTTCGGCGGGCTGACCAGAGCCGTCGACTTGGTGTTTGTGCCCGATGTGTTCATGCAGCATGCCTGGCTGACGATGGCTCCAGATGGACGAGTGATCGGTGGCGTCACGTTGCGCGGTGGAGACTCCGACGTTCGGCTTCGCATTCCAAGCCTCAACGTCGACACGACGGTCAGTCACACCTTTGAGTTGGATATCGCCCCCGAGCGGTGGAACCCCGGAGCACCTGTCCTGCACGAAGTGCACTGGAGTTGCGAACGTGACCACGTCACCGACGATGTCGGGTTCCGTACAGTCGAGACCGATGGCACCGACATCGTGGTCAACGGCACGCGTACGTTCTTGCATGGCATCTCCATCCACTCCGAGACGCCATCGGGCGGTCGCCGCGCCAACACCGTCGAACATGCATCGACACTGCTCGGTTGGGCACAGGAGCTGGGCGCCAACTTCGTGCGGCTCGCTCACTACCAACACGACGAACATATGGTCCGAGAGGCCGATCGTCGCGGCATCCTCGCCTGGTGCGAACTGCCCGTGTACTGGGGCATCGCATTCGACCAACCCAACGTGCTGGGCAACGCCCAGGAGCAACTTGAGGAGCTGATCGTCCGGGATCGCAGCCGTGCAGCCGTGATCTTCTGGTCGGTTGCCAATGAGACGCTGCCGTCCCCCGAACGCACGGCGTTCCTCACGAAGCTTGCTGACACCGCACGCGAGCTCGACCCGACCCGCCTGATCAGCGCCGCGATGCTCACACTCCCGACACAGGAACTCGACCATCTCATCGATGATCCGCTCGGTGCAGCGGTCGACGTCATCGCGATCAACCAATACCTCGGGTGGTATTACGGCGACCGCGAGACCATCCCCGAAGCGACATGGCGCTCCATCTTCGGCAAACCGATCGTGTTCACCGAGATGGGCGGCGGGGCCAAGGCCGGATACCACGGCGACGAAGGCGAAATCTGGACGGAGGAGTACCAAGCGGCGCTCTACCGAGCCCAGATTGAAATGGTCAAGGCCAATCGAACCGGCAACGGGGGAGAGGTGGCCGGGCTCTCTCCGTGGATTCTTAAGGACTTCCGAGCACCCGTGCGGGTCCTCCCCGGCATACAGGACGGATACAACCGGAAGGGTCTGATCAGCGAGGAAGGCGAACGGAAGCTCGCTTTCGGGGTGCTGCAGAGCTACTACGAAGAAGTTGCCAACTGACCCTCGATTTGCCCAGCGAGCTCGCGGGCGACGCGGAGCCCCACGCGCACGAACGAGCGGCTCGAGATCCGTCGAGCCTTGTCAGGCAC
>NZ_CAXCAM010000047.1:0-20358 GCF_963980585.1 uncultured Ilumatobacter sp. | reverse complement strand
GCTGTCCGATACTCAGCGCGCAATTCTCTCATCGTGGTGAGTTCGAACGGCTGAGCCTCGAGGAAGGCCAGCCACTCATCGGTGCCGAACAGCGCGTGTTCATCGGTCCGGACGTGCCAGGTGTCGGGTTCGATCACCTCGATTTCTCCAGGGCCCGGTGCGTTCGGATGAAACGCGCAGAACACAAGATCGTGGGCCAAAACATCCGACGCGGTCAGCATGGTCTCGTAGGCGGTCGGCTCACCTCGAGGTCGAGAGAAGTCGGTTTCGAGTACCTCGTCGAACACGGGCATCCGCGCCGCCTCCGCCTGGGCGACGAAACGCTCAAAGTCCACATCGGTCACGTCGGCGAGGTGGTTGTTCGGTCCATACATGCTCAACGCCCGGGTGATCAACACCGGGATGTCGTAGTCGATACCGACGTTGATATAGCGATCGCACCACTCGGGTCCGAGTGCCGATCCCATATGCGCATCAAGGTGCGTGACGTCGATTCCGGCGGCAAGAGCAGTGTCGATCTGTGCCCGCCACTCGGTCTCCACCGCTTCGGGATGAGCGTTCGCTCGCGTGTCGGCAACGCGGTGCCACAGGTAACCCTCGGCGTCGACAAGGCCCGATGACGCCCCGACACCGCTGACCGGACGCCAGCGGTAGTGCGCCTTCTCGGCGTTGAGCGTGAGATGAACCCCGACGTCGAGGAGGTCATCGCGCGCGGCAAGATCGGCAATCTCCGGAAACCACGGGCACGGCACCATCACCGAGCCTGCCGTGATACCTCCCTGATGGCTGAGCTCGACGAACGCCGAGTTCGCTCCGTGACACATGCCGACGTCATCGGCGTGAATGACCAGACGAGTCGCGTCACGACGCGCGTGCTGACCCCCGGAACTGGCTCCCTCTGTCACGAGATCACTCCGACGCGGCAGTCTGAGCGAGGAAGATTCCGCTGTCCCACACGTCGGTGCGTTTCGAGATCAATCCGTCTTCGACCGCAAACCACATGACCCCTGGGATGTCGATCGCAGAGCCGGCGAATGTCGCTCTAAAGCAGTAGCGGACGACCACGTCAACGAGCGGCCACCTGGCTTGCTCGACGACCGCCTGCACCTCGTAGCTGCGACCAGCGAAGTCAGCCAAGAATCCCGGCAGCCGACGTCGATACTCGTCTCTTCCGACGCAGCTCGACGCAATGGAACTGAGGTGTTCGTTGTTGAACCCCGGTGCGACGAAACCCGCAATCTCGTCGGGATCTCCACGCACAAACGCGCCGAGGTACTCCTGCACGACACCGGATGCTGTACTCATGTCCGCTGACGATAAGCGTTGCCGCCCGCTTGGACCAGACCGGCCCCAATACTGTGTCCCTATGCACGTCATCCGGGGCACCGTCGTCACGATGAATCCTGGCCGCGAGATCATCACCAACGGCGCGATCGGAATCGACGGCACCACGATCACGCACGTCGACACGTTCGCCGCTGTCCAGTCGCAACTTCCAGGTGCACCGGTCAGCGGGACCGCCACCGATCTGCTGCTCCCCGGATACATCAACGGGCATCAACACCTCACCGGTGACCGGCTGATCCAATCATCGATCCCGGACGACCTGGCACCCGGTGAGGCGATCTTCACGTGGGTCATACCGGTCCATGCCGAACACACCGGCGACGACGACGAACTCTCGGCAACACTGACGCTCGCCGAGTCGTTGTCCAACGGCATCACGACCACGTTCGAAGCCGGCACCGTCGCACACCCGGACCGCATCGCTCGGGCGGCCGAACGCGTCGGTGCCCGACTCACGATCGGCACATGGGGGTGGGACATCGAGCACGGCCCATTCACGGGTTCGGTCGACGAAGTGATCGAACGCCAGACCGCGGCGCTTGACCTGGCCACCGGCCCCCTGGTCTCGAGCTGGGTCAGCCTCGTCGGCCACGACCTCATGTCGGACGAACTTGTCGTCGCCGCAACGACGCTCGCACGCGAGCGGGACGTCGGCATGACGTTCCACCTCTCCCCGAGCACCAGCGATGCCGAGAGCTACCTCGCCCGCACGGGAACACGGCCCGTTGTGCACCTCGACTCACTCGGTGTGCTCGGCCCGCATCTCACCATCGCTCACGCAGTGCACATCGACACCGAGGAGGTCGACCTGCTCGTCGACAGCCGCACATCTGTGGTGTCGTGTCCGTGGGCGTACATTCGGCTCGGGCAAGGACTCTCCCACGAATTTCGACACCTCGACCTGTGGCAACAAGACGGCCGACTCGCACTCGGCTGCGATTCGGAGAACGCCGGCGACATGGTCGACGGCGTACGAGCCGCGGCGCTGTTCGCCGGTTTGGCCAAGGAACGCGACCTCGACCCCACGGTATTCGGCGCCCACGACGCACTCGAGCTCCTCACGATCCGAGGAGCACAAGCACTCGGGATCGCTGATCGCGTCGGGTCGATCGAGGTTGGCAAGCAGGCCGACATTGTTGTGCACGATCGATCCCGCGTGGAATGGATCCCGCCAAGCCCCGACCCGGTCTTGCAGTTGATCTGGGGATCGGACGGACGATCGGTTCGAGATGTCTACGTCGCTGGAACCAAGGTCGTCGCCGACAGCAGACTCACGACCGTCGACGTCGACTCACTCGTCGACGACGCAGTCGCAGCGGGCACTGCGTTACGTCAACGCAGCGGAATCCCCGACGTGTCGCGCTGGCCCCGGCGCTAGTTCAAATACCCACCGGCTGCGTCGACATCAAAGCACCGGCCACTTCGCCTTGTCAGGCAAGCCCGACCGCGCAGTGATCGCCTCGCCTGCCATCTGGCACCGGTTGTAGAACGTCCCCTCGTCAATCGTGGTCATCTGGCCGTTCTCGACAACCTTGACGCCATCGACGAACACCGTGTGCACACCGCGACCGTCAGCAGACCACACCAACTGGTTGGCCACATTGAGCAGCGGACGCCACTCGGGCCGGTCGGTGTCGTGCAACACAATGTCGGCACGTTTACCGACTTCAAGCGAGCCGATTGTGTCCTGCATCTGCATGGTCTTGGCACCACCGAGGGTGGCCATCTCATAGGCCATCTCGGCCGGGAACATCTGTGGATCCTGCCGAGCATCTTTGAACAGTCCGGCAACCAGGTACGTGGCGCGCATCAGATCTGAGTAGTTGGATGCGTTGTTGCCGTCGGTGCCGATGCTGACGTTGATGCCCATCTGCATCATCTCGGGGAACTTGCCGACCTGGGTGACCCCGTAACTGACCTTGAGTGCCGTCGTCGGGCAGTGAGCGACGTTGACACCAAGTTCAGCCATCACGGCGAGCTCTTGGTCGTCGATCTGGACGCAGTGGGTCATCGCCACGTCGTCTCGCAAGATTCCCAACTCAGCGAGGTGGATCATCGGGCGCTGACCGAACTCGGCAACGAAGCCTTCCGGGTCGAGTTTCGCCGGCGACATGTGAAAGCTCATGCCCGTGCCGTGCTCGTCCGCCAGCTCGCGCGCAGCTCGCCAAAGCGGGTCTGATGCGGTGGTGTGACCGACAAGAATCGACCAGGTACCCAGGCGATCGTTCGCGACTGATGCATAGTCGACCAGTTGCTTTTGCATCATGTCGATTGCTGCGTCTGTGTCCTGCTTATAGACGTCTGGCTCGGGCGGCAGGTCCCAGATCCAGTTACCAACGCGACCGCGAATACCCACCTCGACGAGTCCGTCGATCACCTCATCGAGGAACCGGATGGTGCCCGCCTCGAGGAATGTGGTCGTGCCGGACTTCAGCATCTCGACCGCCGCTAGCTGCGCCGAGAGCCGCTCCTCTTCCGCCGTGTACACCGCGTATAGCGGGCACAACCACATGAACACGTTCTCTTCAAACGGCGTGTCGTCGGGAACGTACCCACGCGTCAGTGGTTCTCCCGTGACGTGAATGTGGGTGTTCACCATCCCAGGCGTCACAACGAAACGGTCACCGCCCACCGTGGCGGTCGCGGTGTACAGCGCTTCAAGGTCAGATTGTTTGCCGACGTCGACGATCTCGTTGCCGCGCACCGCCACCGCCCCGTGGCGAATCACGTCGCGGGTCGCGTTCATTGTGACGACGTGACTGCCCACGATGAGGGTGTCGATCTGTTCGGTCATGGTGTTCCTCCGGTGGTGCGCGGTTTCGTGGCGACGAAGCTCTGTTGAAAGCCAATGGGTTCGACGAGGCGAAGCTCGCCAAAGCCAGCGGCTCGGATCCACTCTGAGAATTGCTGATGCGTGAAGCAGAAGCCCTTCTCGGTGCTCGCCATCATGGTCGTTCCCATGATCACGGCGTGTGGGTTGAACTTGCGCTCAATGTCAGTGAAGTAGTCAGCAAGGACCAGCCGACCTTCGGGCTTGAGCGCTTCGAAGGCTCGGGCAATCAAGTGCCGAGCTCCCGCAGCGCCTTCGGTTCGGCAGATGTGTCCGAGCACAACGATGTCGTACGTCGCCGGCTCGATATCGATGGTGTGGAAATCGCCGGGGCGAAACTCGCAACGCTCGGCAACTCCGTGCTCCGCGGTCTTCGCCGATGCAACGTCGATCACGCCCGGCAGGTCATTGACCACCGCCGTACCGTCGGGGCAGCCGTTCAACATTGCGATTGCCCAGGGAGCGCCACCTGCTCCGAGATCAAGGATTTTTGGCGCACGCATTGCCGAGTAGCGGATCTTCAGATCGGCTCGCGTGGCGCACCGGAACATCGTGGTGAAGGTGCCTTCGACCAACGGGACGTAGAAGGCTGCAGCATCGTCTTCGATCGGCGACGCAGGACGACCGTTGCGCACGGTGTCAGCCAATTTCGTCCAGTTTTCGTGCGGTCCGGGTGCCATCGGAATGAGTTCCGCCATCGTCGCCGGCCCATTCGACACGAGGTAGCGCTCAGCAGCATCGTTGAGTTCATAGATGTCGGTGAACTGGTCGAGCAACTCAAGGGCAACCACTCCGTCGAGGAGCGACCGGACGTGATCGACCGGCGCGCCCAGCGCTTCGGCAACAACCTCGACCCGCGAGGGTCCGAGCCGTTGCAGCGTGTCGAACACATCGAGCTCGAGTGCAGCCAGCAGAATGTAGTAGCGCCCAAGCCCCTCGATCGCGGCCCAGACCGGCGCAGCTGGAGGTGGTTTGTAGTCGGTCCATGGTCGGCCCTTGTGGGCCATCGTGTGGGTCTTCTTCAGCTCCGGATACGGGGCATCGCGAGGTTCGGACATGGCTGCTTGTTCGGCCTACGGCCGCAGGATGATCTTGCCGAAGAAGTCGCTCTGCATCATCTTGTCCTGCGCCTCGGCAGCGTCGGCGAGCGCGAACTCCGAGTCGATTGCCACCTCGAAGTCAGCGCTGCAGAACTTGTCCCAGACGGGGCCGAACTCTTCGGGCCGATACGGATCAGACCCGAGGATTCTGATCCCCGAGTGGAACATGTACCCGAGCGACGGAATCGTCGCCTCGTCGCCGGAGGAGTTCCCGCAGTTGACGAGTCGGCCGCGAACACCGAGCCCGAAGAGCGACGGGCCAAAGAGAGCGGTACCCACGTGGTCGAAGACCATGTTGACGCCGGCACCCTGGGTGACCTCCCGGGCGAAGCCGGCCACGTCGGCGGTCCTGTTGTTGGCGACGTGGTCTGCGCCGAGCGCAAGCGCGCGTTCGCATTTTTCGTCGGTCCCAGCAGTGGCGAGCACCGTCGCTCCGGCCTGCTTGGCAAGTTGGATGCCGGCGGTCGATACGCCGGAACCGGCGGCATGGATCATCACGGTCTCGCCGGCCTGGAGTTCGCCGACGTCAAACAGTGCGTGCGCCGCTGTCAGGTACGCGGTGGGGAAGGTTGCGGCGTGCTCGAACGACATCTCATCGGGGATCGCGTACACGTGTGAGGCCGGTGCGAGGCACTTCTCGGCGTAGCCGCCGTCAACCGTGGCGCCGATCACACCAAGATCGCCGTAGAGGTCACCGAGTCCGGCCAACTTCGAGTTGTCGGCGACGCCTGCAAGCGACGGATCGACCACGACCCGGTCCCCGATGGCCACCGCGGTCACGCCTGCACCCACAGCAGACACGGTTCCGGCCACGTCCATCCCGGCGATGTGCGGCAACGTGAAGCCGGGCATCTGAAACCAGCCATTGCGCTGGACGAGATCAAGCCGATTGAGCGACGTGGCAGCCACGTCGACAATCACGTCACCCGCGCCCGGTTCGGGATCTGCGACGTCGGTGTACTGAAACACCTCAGGGCCTCCGACCTCGTTGTACAGCATCGCTTTCATCGGTGATCTCCGTTCGCCGCGCAGGACAGCTCTGTTGCGCCCGTCTGGGCACAACTCTATGGTAAGACCATCAGACCATCACACGCGAAACTGTGCGTGAACAAGGTGTTCATCGTCTCCACGACGAAAGGGTTGCACAATGACGACGAGTGGCGAGCCACTGGACGGTTGCTGGTACGCCGTCGCGACCAGCGATGCAATCGGAAATGACCCGTCTCCCATCGAGGTACGTGAGGTTGCGTACGTCCTGTGGCGGGGCCCCGATGGGGCGCTCATCGCCGCGGCCGATCGGTGTACGCATCGCGAGGCCAAGCTCTCACTCGGCACCGTCACCGACGGCTGCCTCCAATGCCCGTACCACGGCTGGACGTTCGGTGACGCCGGCCGATGCGTCAGCGTTCCGTCGTCCGGCCCGCACGCCGCCATCGCGCCCGCTGCCCATCTGAGTCCATTGTCGGTCGTCGAGCAGTATGGACTCGTCTGGTTCTGCCCAGGTGAACCGACACAATCCATTCCGTACCTCGGGGTCGACGACAACAGCTCGTTCACACGCCTCAACACCTCGATGGAGGTCTGGAACTGCTCGGTGACACGCATGATCGACAACATGCTCGACGTCGCGCACTTTCCGTACACGCACGCCGGAACGTTCGGACGCGAGCAGGAACAAATCGTCCCGAAGTTCACACTCGAGCAACTCGACGACACCTTCTACGGCTATGCCTACTCGGTCACCGTCAACAACGAAGGAGAGGCGAAGTCGATGTCGGGCGGTGGCGACGACATCATCCAACTCGACATGTCGACAGGATTCGCTCTCCCGTTCTCAGTGCGCAGCACCATGTCATACGAGAACGGAATCGAACAGACCCTGTTCATGACCGCCTCCCCCATCAGTGCTCAGCGGAGCTACTTCACCTTCGTGCTGTGGCGCAACGACGACGTATCGGAATCGGGGCAGGACATCGTAGATTTCGAGCAGCAGGTCGCCCGAGAAGACCGCGAGATGCTCGAACGACTCTCCGGCGAACTGTCCCTCGAACGCGGCGCACTGGTTGACGTTCAATCCGACAAGGCGTCGCTCGAGTGGCGGCGCCGCTACAGCGCCATGATCAATCCACCGAGCTGAGCGTCACTCGCCCGCTGCGGCCGCGTAGCGATCGACGAGCCAGGAGTTGAACTGGGCGAGCACACCCTCTTGCCAGGAATAGCGACCGCGGGGCGCGAACCTCGACTGCATGCCGAGCTGCGTGGCCACATTTGTCGGCATGTCCTGTCGGTTGAATGTCGATACACCCGCAATCGCCTCCTCGAGTGTTTCGCCGAAATCGGGCAACTCAACGGTCGACTCAGGAAAGATGTAGGCCATGCTCAGCGCGTGCGTCGTTGGACCGGTGGGATCGACATAGAACCAGAACGCCGAATCTGACTGGAAGCCCATGAGGAGCGAGGGAGCCACCAGGGCGAAGACGATGCGCTGGCGATCTTGCATGGTGATCCCAGGCAGAGGCGGAAAGAGCGCCTGCATGGTCGGGTTGAATCCGCCATCGGGTTCGAGCGTCTCGCTGTAGCCAAACATCGCGCCGTCCCCAGCTGCATAGTCGGCGTACGAGGCACCAGAGGACGGGGCGAAGTCGTGGATGCCATGATGGAGACGGCTCTGGTGGTACATCTCCATGAAGTTCTCAACCATGATCTTCCAGTTGAACGGAACGTCTGGGATCGTGACGGGATCGACGGTCACCAGCGACTCGACGTGGTAGTTCGCCAACACCTCGTCGAGCTTGGCGAGTCGCGGCGCGAGCGGTGCTGCGGCTGAGTCGAAGTTGGTGAAGATGAACCCATTCCAGATCTCGACGGGAAGACTCGGCAACTGCACGTCGGCCATGTCGAAGCCGGTGGTCTTGCTCATCTCCGGCGCGCCGACCAACTGCCCATCGAGGTCATACACCCAGTAGTGGTAGGGGCATCTGAACATGCGGCCGGAGCCAGACTGGAGGTCGGGCGGGTCGAGCATGTCCTCGTCGGACCGGTCAACCGATGCAGTCAGGCACATCGCCCGGTGCTGACATACCGCCGACATGACCCGGATGGATCCGTCGCTCGACCGGGCGACGATGAGTGGCTCGCCTGCACGTGTGACAGACAGGTAGTCACCGACGGTCGGAATCTGTTCTTGACGGCCGACGCACAACCATTCGGATCCGAACACGGCATCCATTTCAAAGCGGTGGAACTCAGCATCGGAATACACCTCTGGCGGCAGGCCAACGGCAGTCTCGAACGTTCCGCTCGACTTGCGGAGAGTTTCCAGCGACATTCCAAGTGGTAAGACCATCAGACCACAGGCTAGTTTGGGGGCTCACATCTGTTCAAGGGGGCACCATGACCTATCCAAACACGCTCGTCTTCGTCGACTTCCCGTCTGATGACGTCAACGCCGCGCGCGCCTTCTACGCCGAGGTCTTCAACTGGGAGATCGAAGACCGCATCGCCGACACCTTTGCTCGGATCGTTCCTGGCCAGAATCAGAAGATCGATGATGGCTCGCAAGGGCCAAGCGGCAACTTCCACATGGGCATCTCGAACTCCGCCGACATGCGCCCACGCCCTCCGAGCGCTCCGCAAGAACCGACCAACCTCAACCCCGGTGGCCGGACTGTGCGACCCTGGATTCTCGTCAGCGACGACGATTCATTCGAGCGCATCCTCGAAGCTGCGGTCCGCCTCGGCGGCACCGAGCTCTGGCGCGATCACTTCTGGACCGAGTTCGGTGGTGCCAACGCGTCATTCATGGACCCGTGGGGCAACCAGGTCATGCTGTGGGCGCACCTCGACGGCGTCGAAGTCGACGAAGAAACCCACGAAGTCATCGGTGACACTCCGCTGCCCGAGGGCTGGACCATCGAGTAGTCCAGAACTCGAACAGATCAAGCGAGCGTCAAACTGGACCACGCCGGAGGTCGGCGACAGCGGAGCGTACGGACGGCCGATCCGCGCCGACCGCGAGGATCACCACAGCGTCAGCCGCAACGGGCAACCACGCGGCACGACAAGTTGGAGACATCGAGACGCGGGACTCACCAGCGTCGACGCCCACCAGAACTTCCGACAGCAGGTGCCGCGCCCCACCGGTGGAGACAACACTTCCGGCGCCAGCAACGTTCGGCCCGAACTCTTCTGCATGGTGGACAAGGGGTCGACCGGCGCGCCTGACGCGCAACACCAATTGCAGTCGCCCCGACGGCTCACCTGAACGGCCGAGCGAGACCTCTTCGACCACTCGGCAGGTCGCTGTTTCGTCAAGATCCACCACCGTGGTGATCGTGTGGTCCGAACCGACGACCGAGACCGTCGGTTCACCAATCCAGTCAAGGTGCGCGTCCATCCCAATCGTGCACTGCATTGACATCGCCGACGGTGCACCTGTGGGCCCGGGCAGCGCGAGAGTCGCCGCAACGGTGCCGATGTCGGCACGTGCACCGGCGAGCACAGCGATGTTCAGTGAAAGTTCGTCCCCGCCAACCGGGGCGGCCGCAGATGCCGCGACCAGGATCCGTTCGCCGCACTGTCGGATACTGAACGGTGGTTCAGAATGCGCCGACCGCAGCGTCGACTTGCGAGTGCCGTCGCCGCCGGCGACGACCATCGAGCCCTGTGCCTTCACGTCGAGCGCGCTGCGATCCGCGCAGTGATCCAACCTGCAACCTCAGCCGCCCCAGACGCGTCGACGAGCGACGTCGAAAAGACCGGCTTGCCGTCGCGGCGCTCCCGCGCATCGCTCAACATCCGGTCGACGTCGGAGCCGACGTACGGCGCAAGGTCAACCTTGTTGATCACCAACAGATCGGCCATCGCGACACCGGGACCACCCTTGCGTGGAACATCATCGCCACCAGCGGTGTCGAGGACGAAGATCTGCACGTCGACAAGGCCCCGACTGAAGATCGCTGTGAGGTTGTCACCACCTGACTCAACAAAGGTGAGATCGACATCGCCGTGGAGCACCTCGAGCTGTTCCACCGCGTCGAGGTTGGCAGCAATGTCATCGCGGATTGCTGTGTGCGGACAGCAGCCGGTCTCGACCGCGACGATGCGTTCCGTTGGCAACACCGCCGCCTCGCGCAGCGCATCGGCGTCTTCAGAAGTGAAGATGTCGTTGGTCACGACAACCAACGACAGTTGGTCACGCAGGAGCGCGCACAGGGCGCCGACGAGCGTGGTCTTGCCCGAGCCGACAGGGCCGCCAATGCCGACGCGCAGCGCTCGCCGCGCCTCCGGATCGGCAGGATTGGGCGAAGCCGAATCGTACGGCACATCGTCGTGTGGGATTTCGTGGGGGATTTCGTGGGGAGGCATCGGTCTCTTTTCAGGCAACGAACAGGCGGGCGTCCCAACGCCCATGGTCTTCAGCAAGGATCTCGGTCAACGAACCACCATTCGCCGGGAGTTCAGCAACCGGCAACAGCGCCAACCACGCCGCATCGTCGGCCCAACGATCGACGTGCTCACCCGCCGCGGCCTGAACTGCGGCGACCGACATCGGATCGAGGCCAAGCAATCGAACCCCGGCCGACGTGACCGCTGCAGAGAGATGATGAAACGACACCAATGCCGCGTCGTGCGCTGTCCCACCGGACGCGGCGACCAGTGCACCGAGCACCACCGGTTGATGCACGGCAACTTTGGACCGCGCGATGGTGTCAATCATTGGCGCGCTCCAGACCGTCGCTCCGGCACGCAGCATCTGTCGCCCGAAGCGCCGGCTTGCGTCGCGCAGCCTGGGCGACAGCACGCGCGACGCGTACTCGGCATCGATCTCGTCGAGCACCCCCTCGGTCGGGTCGACGAGCGCTGCGACATGCGCGCTGAACGCGGCATCGACCATCCCCGTCGTGGCCAGGCGGCCGACGAGGTACCGCTCAAGGGTGGCATCATCGTGCACGTCACCAAGGCGTACCGCAGCCTCGACTCCGGCGGAGTTGGTGTGACCGCCCGCGGGAAACCGGCCATCGACCAACATCATCAACGCCGAGTTCATGAGTGATCGGCCATCAGTACAGGAAGTAGCGCTGCGTCATCGGCAGCGACTCAGCCGGCGACTCGGTCACCAGGTCGCCGTCGATGCGCACCGCAAAGGTGTCAGCGTCGATGTCGATGTCGGGCAGCGCGTCGTTGAGCACCATGTCGGCCTTCCCGACGCGCCTCGTGTCAGCCACGGGCACGAGATCGCGTCGCACGTTCAGCCGATCGGGCAATCCGTCGTCAAGCGCAGCATTCGACACCCAGCCGAGCGACAGGCCGGGCGCAACCCCGGGCGAAGCACCGAACATCGGTCGGGGAAGCTGGGGCTGCGGCGTGGGAATCGATGCATTTGCGTCACCCATCTGCGCCCAGGCAATCATGCCCCCTTTGACCACCACGTGTGGGCGAACCCCAAAGAAGGCCGGGTCGTAGAGCACCAGGTCCGCAAGCTTGCCGACCTCGACCGAACCAACATCGCCGGCCAACCCGTGAGCGACCGCAGGACAAATCGTGTACTTCGACACGTAGCGACGGGCGCGCAAGTTGTCACTCGGACCGTCTGACTCGCCACCGACGGAGAGCGCCCCACGGCGTGCCTTCATGACGTGAGCG
This sequence comes from uncultured Ilumatobacter sp., assembly GCF_963980585.1. Taxonomy (NCBI): domain Bacteria; kingdom Bacillati; phylum Actinomycetota; class Acidimicrobiia; order Acidimicrobiales; family Ilumatobacteraceae; genus Ilumatobacter; species uncultured Ilumatobacter sp. The sequence goes on along the minus strand of NZ_CAXCAM010000047.1, from coordinate 8,436 downwards.
GTCTGCCAGGTTCGCAGCACGACCTCACCGATGCGGCCCATCGCCTGACTGTCCGAGCCAATCATCGAAATGGCGCCCATGTCGTGGAGGATGTCTTCGGCAGCGATCGTCGACGGACGAATGCGGCTCTCGGCGAATGCAAGATCCTCGGGCACCGCCGGGTTGAGGTGATGACACACCATCAACATGTCGAGATGCTCAGCCACGGTGTTGACCGTGTGTGGTCGCGTCGGATTGGTCGATGACGGGAGGACGTTCGAATACGAAGCAACCTTCATGATGTCCGGAGCGTGACCACCACCGGCGCCTTCGGTGTGGAACGTATGGATGGATCGCCCCCCGATCGCCGCGAGGGTGCTTTCGACATACCCCGCTTCATTGAGGGTGTCGGTGTGAATCGCGACCTGCACGCCGGACTTGTCGGCAACGGTCAAACAGGCGTCGATCGCAGCGGGCGTGGTGCCCCAGTCTTCGTGCAGCTTGAACGCCGCGGCACCGGATCGCAACTGCTCCCACATCGCTTCGGGATTCACCGTATTTCCCTTGCCCATCAACGCAACGTTGATCGGCCAGTGGTCGAGCGCTTCAAGCATGCGCTCGAGGTACCACGAGCCCGACACCGTGGTGGCTTTGGTGCCTTCGGCAGGTCCGGTGCCGCCGCCGATGATCGTGGTGATGCCTGACGTCAGTGCTTCGTCGAGCAAGGTCGGTGAAATGAGATGAACGTGACAGTCGATCGCGCCAGCGGTCATGATCTTTCCGTTGCCGGACAGAATTTCAGTGGATGGCCCGATCACAAGCGCCGGGTCGATGTCGTCCATCGTGTCCGGATTGCCAGCCTTGCCAATGCCGACGATACGGCCATCCTTGACCCCGACATCTGCCTTCACGATGCCCCAGTGATCGAGGATCACGGCGCCGGTGATGACGAGGTCGGGCGCTCCCTCACGGCGTGTACGCGTGGACTGGCCCATCGACTCACGAATCACCTTGCCGCCGCCGAACACGACCTCGTCGCCGCCTGCGCAGTAGTCCTGCGTGACTTCAATCCACAGGTCGGTGTCGGCGAGTCTGATTCGGTCTCCACTGGTGGGTCCGTACAGATTTCGGTACCGGGAGCGATCGATCCGGCTCATTGAGCAGTCGCTTCATCGAGGGGGCCAGCAGTCTCGCCGCGCAGTCCGGCGACAACGCGCGCGCCGACGAAGGGCACGAGATCGACGTCGGCCGCGACACCTGGCTCAAATCGGATGGCCGTACCCGCCGGCACATCCAAACGCCGACCATGGGCCGCGTCACGATCAAAGGCCAGCGCCGGATTCGCTTCCGCGAAGTGATAGTGCGAGCCGACTTGGATCGGCCGGTCGCCGACGTTCTCGACGCGCAGGGTCAGCACGTGTCGGCCCACGTTGACCTCGACGGGCGTGTCGGGTCCCACGATTTCGCCGGGGATCATCTGCTCGACCCGATCGGGTCGTGCAGCGTGACCAGCTTGGTGCCGTCCGGGAACGTTGCTTCGACCTGGACGTCAGCAATCATCTCGGCGATGCCGTCCATCACGTCATCCCTCGTCAGCACGTGGCGCCCCATCTCCATCAGGTCAACGACCGTGCGCCCATCGCGGGCGGCCTCGAGGACCCAATCGGTCAGGATCGCAATCGCCTCAGGGTGGTTCAGCTGCAGGCCACGGGCCTGGCGAGCGCGAGCAACGTCGGCTGCCACGTGGATCAGCAGTCGCTCTTGTTCATGTGGTGAGAGGTGCATCGTGATCGTTCGCTGTCAGCTCAACGGTCGAGGATCGAGTGAGCGATGCCGGCATGACACCCGACAGTGCCATCGACGACCTGCGTGATGCCGAGGTCGATTGCCACGGAGGCAAGCGAGTAGGCCTCGTCCATCGTGAAGCCGCCCTTGTCGACCATGAGCTTGAGCATCTGCTCGGCAGCCATGGCCATCGCGGTACCGAGGCCGTCGACGCCTTGCTCCGGGTCACCAGAGAATCCGTGGGTGTACCAATGAGTGTCGGTACGCAAGAGCGGTGCGGCGACTGGCAGGTCGTCGGCGAGCGAGAGGCGCAGCGTCACGTCGAGCGATGCTTCGATCGCGGTGCCGCAGATCTCGCCGTCGCCTTGCGCGAAGTGCGGATCACCGACATAGAAGCCGGCACCTTCGTGGAACACCGGGTAGTGGACCGTCGCCCCGGGACCAAAGCGCCAGTTGTCGACGTTGCCACCGAAGACGCCTGGCGGAATGCTGCTCACTCGACCGCCCTCGGGCGCCACCCCCATCACCCCCAGGTGAGGCCGCACCGGTACTTGCACCGGCCGGCTGAACTGCTGGCGGGCGGTCGGATCCGGAGGCGAGATGACTCCTGGAACGTCGTAGAGCTCCAGTGCAGTGAAGTCGAACCCGAACATCGGAGACGCTGAGGTGGGAAATCCGCCGGATGGGTCCAGGTCAACGAGTTCGTAGATGGTGATGCGCTCCTTGCCGAACTGCTCGTGAAAGAGGCCCCAGTTCGCTGCGCAGTTTGAGCCGTACGGCATGCGCGGCGTCATCGACAACAGATCCACGCGGAGCGTGTCGCCCGGCTGGGCACCGCGCACTTCAATCGGGCCGGTCATGATGTGGACACCGGGCGCACGCTGTTCCGGCGCAATGCCATCCCAAATCGCCGTCACGCCTTCGTCCATGAGGAGATCGGGGGCATCGCCCGAGTGGTGGGTGACCGCTTCGATGGTGATGGTGTCACCGGGTTCGACGCTGAGCACTGACGGTTCAGCAGCGTCGAGGTACCCCCAGAAGCACGTGTCCGGCGTCGCTGTCAGTCGAGGAGCGCTCATAGTGGTCTGACCATAAGACCACTCTGTGAACGCTTCGTTTCGACCGGGTCACCATCAGATTTCTGCGGCGAGCGTTACCAGAGGCCGACTAGGCGGCCGGCAAGAAAGAGCGCCGCGCCGACCATGAACACACGCACCAACCGCTCGCCACCGCGCACCGCGAGCTTGGCACCGAACCAACCGCCAGCCAAGAACCCAGCGGCAAGCACCAGGGCGGGAGCCCACACCACGTTGCCTTGGAGAATGAACACCGGAAGGGCAATCACGGTGACGATCAAATTGACCATGACCTTGACGCTGTTGGCGGTCACCAGGTCGAACCCAGCGCGCGTCAGCGCCGCGAGCATCACCAGGCCAACCCCTGCTTGGAATGCGCCGCCGTACATCCCGATACACAGGAAGACTCCAACCGTGACGGGCACCGACCATGGGTCGGCGTCCACGTTCGGCTTCGGCTTGAAAATCGTGAGGATGATGATCGGAACGAGCAGGAACCCGAAGATCGTCTCGAACGTCTCATCGGCGACCTGGCTGATTCCAAACGCGCCGATCATCGAGCCCACCACCGCCGGACCAAGCACCGGCGCAGCGCCTTTCAGCCCATCGACACCCGACCGTCGAAACGAAACAACCGCGGCCCCGCTCGCAGCAAGCACGCCGACGCGGTTCGAGCCGTTTGCCTGGTTGCCAGGCACACCTGCGAGCACGAGCAGGGGCACAGTGAGCGCCGAACCACCACCCGCCATCGTGTTGATGACTCCTGCAGCCAGTCCACCGCCGACCAACAGCAGCGCTTCCCAGAGGGTCATCGAGGCGGTTGGCTACTTCAGTCCGCGAATGAACGGCTGGGCCAGTGCAGCCGGTGCGCGCACGCGATGGGCGAACACTGCCATGCCAACGAGGGTGACAATGAAGGGCAGGGACTGCAACAGTTCGCTGTTCACCTGATAACCCAGCCCCTGCACCGAGAGCCGGAACGACAGAGCTCCGGCAAAGATGACGCAACCAGCAACAGTGCCGCGCAGCGTCCATCCACCAAAAATGACTGCCGCGATTGCGATGAATCCGCGTCCGCCGACCACCGAATCCTCGAACAGGCCGACCTGGCCGAAGATCAGGAACCATCCGCCCATGCCCGAGGTGAATCCGGCGTAGTAGATGCTCTGTCGGCGTCGCTTGTTGACATCGATCCCCGACACGTCGGCAGATTGGGGGTTCTCGCCGACTGACCGCAGCTCGAGGCCCCAGCGGGTCCGGAACAGGGCCCACCACGTCAGGGGCAGCAACACGTACAGGAAATAGAAGGGCCAGCGCTGCCCGAACAAGGCTTGACCGACGATGGGGATGTCGCTGAGCAACGGGATCTCCCATTTGCCCGCAAGCTTGGTCTCGGGCTGAATCTCGTTGTCGAGAAACCCGGCCAAGCCGAACACCAAGATGTTCAGCGTCAAACCAACAACAAACTGATCCGCGCTCAGTCGGTGGCTCATCTCTGCTTGCACACCCGCAACGATGAGTCCGCCGGCCACGCCGGTGAACAGAGCAAGCAACATCGAATCGGTGATGTGATAGCCGATTGCGCTGGTGAACGCTCCGCCCAACAGCATGCCTTCGACCGAGATGTTGAGTGTTCCAGCACGTTCAGCAACCAACTCGCCCGACGCCGCAAAGGCCAAGAACGCGGCGAACAGCGCACCATTGATGTACGTCGATTCGCTGGAAAAGATGTCGATGATTGCCTCAACGAGTCCGGCCATGGCTACGCCCTCTCCCCTGCTGCAGCGCGGGCACGCCCACGGTCACGAAGAAACATCACCGCAGGAGGAACCAGCAACGCAAGCACCAAGAACCCTTGGATGACGTCAGTGATTCGTCCTTCGACCCCGGTCGCGCCGACGAAGCTGGAGCCGGTGCGGAGGCCAGCGAACACGAACGCCACCGGAATCGCGATGAGCGCCTTCTCTCGCGCCACCAGCGCCACGAGCAAACCAGTCCAACCAATGTTTGTGGCGAAACCCGGAACCAATTGGTAGTTGCCGAAGGCGAAGCCGCCACCGGCGAACATCACCGCTCCGGCCAGCCCGGCAAACGCGCCGCTGATCATCAATGCTGAGGCGCCATAGCCGGTTCGAGACACACCCGACCGTTGTGCTGCGCGCTGGTTACGACCAAGCATGCGCAACCGGAAACCCCAGACTGTCCGCGCCAGCAACAGACTGATCACGATCGCGGACAGGATGGCGATGAAGACCGCTAACGGGATCTCGTTGCCGAACACTTCGAGTCTCGGCAGGCGATTGTCTTTCGGCAGCTGTTTGCTGACCTGGTTGCGGTTGCCGCGGTCACCGAGCGGCGCGAGCAGCAGCCACGACTGACTCAATCCATAGGCGACCAGCTGTCCACCGACCGTGACCAGCAGCAACGTGGAGAGCACCTCGGGAACGTCGCGCCAGAACTTCAGCAGCGCTGCCACGCCAGCCCACAGCCCTCCACCGAGAGCGCCAAACAGGACGATCACGACCAGGTTGAACGGACCCGGTCCCCCGATCAGGAAACCGAAGTACGTGCCGAAGGCCGCACCGACCAACAACTGTCCTTCCTGGCCGATGTTGATGAGGCCAGCTTTGCCCGACACGATCGTGCCGACGGCAACGAGCAAGATCGGCGCCGCAGTTCCGAGCGTTTCGCCCCACCGGCCTGGCTTGCGCAGACTGCCATCAAGGAGCGCATTGACCACGGGGCGCCAATCCCCTCCGGTCGCCTCGACGAGCAACGCCGAAAGCACGAGCGCGGCGAGCACGCTGAGGCAGTACAAGCCGATCCACTCGCCGAGCCGTGTTCCTTGCGTTGTCGTCCGCGGCTCGGTCATGCGGCTGCGCCGCCCATGAGCAGGCCGAGTTCTTCGAGGTTGACAGCCGATCGGTCCATCTCGCCGACGATGCGACCGGAGTGCATCACCACAATCCGATGGGACAGATCAAGGATCTCTTCGAGCTCACTGGAGATGAGGAGCACCGCAACACCTGCCTCGGCGGCCGCAGCCAGGCGCTCACCCATGTACTCAATGGCGCCGACGTCGAGACCACGCGTTGGTTGCGCGGCAACGAGCACTTTGGGGTGTTGCGCCAGCTCACGAGCGAGCACGACACGTTGCTGATTGCCGCCCGAAAGCGACCACATCGGAGCATCGGGCCCAGCACACAAGATTCCGAACTGCTCGATCATCTCATTGGCGAACGTCTCCAGCGCGCGCTGGTCGATCACCCCACGGGTCGAAACGTTCGATTGGTCAACGAGGACGAGATTCTCTGCGACGGTCATGTCGAGCACGACGCCGCTGTCGTGGCGGTCTTCCGGAATGACGCCGATGCCAGCCTTTGCCATCGCACCGGAACGACCGTCGGGAATGCGCACGCCGTCAACGGTGACGGATCCACTGTCGAGAGAAATCAGGCTCGAGAGCAAGTCGCCGAGTTCCCGCTGGCCGTTGCCTTCAACACCGGCGACGCCCACGATTTCACCGGCGCGCAGTTCCAGTGACAAATCGTCGAGAGCAAGGATGCCTCCGCCGGCACGAACGGTCGCTCCGCTGATGGCCAGCACCGCGTCGCCCGCAGCTTCTGCATGAGCCTTCTCGTTCACGGTGTCCGCATCGTCGACCACAAGGACCCCGAGGGCGGCGCGTTCGGACCGCAACGACACCTCACGACCCACCATGCCGCGGGCCAGAGTCGGCGCATCGGCATCGACGGACAACATGCGGTCGACAACTCGACCCTGTCTCATGATGGAAATGTCATCGGTGGCATGGAGTACTTCGTCGAGCTTGTGGCTCACGAGCACGACGGCACGTCCCTCATCGGCCACGACCTGACGGAGCGACTCGAAGAGTTGCAACGACTCCTCGGGCGTCAGCACCGAAGTGGGCTCGTCGAAGATCACGATGGTGGGATCGCGTCGCAGGCATTTGATGATCTCGACACGCTGACGCAGACCTGCAGTCAGGTCGCCGACCTGCGCGTCTGGTTCGATGACGAGTCCGTAGTGGTCGGCAATATCGCCGATTCGATTTCGAATCGCTCGCGGATCGAGGCGGCCTGCTTCGCCAAGCGCGACGTTCTCCCACACTGTGAGCGCGTCAACCAGACTGAAGTGCTGGTGCACCATGCCAATGCCCAGCGCCGAAGCATCGAGCGGGCTGTGGATCTGTTGCGGGGTGCCGTCGACGTGAATCGAACCCTCATCGGGCAAAACCAGGCCGATGAGCATCTTCATCAGAGTCGACTTGCCAGCACCGTTCTCACCCAAGATTCCGTGGATACGTCCACGTTGCAGGACGAGATCGACACCGTCACACGCGGTGACGGCACCGAAGCGTTTGGTGATTTGTCGAAGGTCGACCGCGGGTGCGGACCCCGCATGGGGGTCCGCACCAGAGCGGCCAGTAGGACCAGGGTTCATCAGCCGCCGTATGCAGCGCCGGAAATCGCACCGAGGTCCGCGTACAGCGTCTCGTCGAACGATGCGAGCAACCCGAAGGCTTCGTCGACAGCGGCACTCGCCTCAGCCGACGGATCGCACAGCAGCGCGCCGTTGAGTCCGGCCTCGGTCGGGAACTGATACGTCGAACCTTCGCTGAGTTCACCGTCGATGATCAACGTGAGAGCTTGCGAGGCGTAGACGCCGCCATCGAACACGATGGCGCCGGTCCAGGCGATGTCACGTTCACACGCGTCAGCCGGTCCGGCGGCAAAGACTGCCATCTCCTCGTCGAGCGCGAGCTGACCAACCGGGTCGAGCGCACCGCCGAGGTAGGCGTATGCGAGCGTGGCGCCGTTCGCCTTTGCATTCGTCAGCGCGGCCGTGGCGTTCGCCGAGTTGTCGAAGTCAAACTCGAAGTCACCGGTGCCGACGTACTCCATCGTGAAGCTCGGATCGACGGACTGCAGTCCGTACAACGTTGCTTGGTACGCCTCAACTTCGAAGTTGATGTCGCAGCACCCGAGGAACACTGAACTCGTGCTTCCTTGCTCTTGCATGACAGCGCCCATTGCGACTCCACCCGAGTAGTGCACGGCCGCACCCCAGTCTGTGGCCTGCGCCAGCCCGGGAAGCTCCTGGAAGCCTGCGCCACAATTGCAATACCAGAAGATGTCCGGGAACTGCTCGGTGAGATCCGGCAGCGGCTCAGCGATCTCGCTGGCGCCAACCATCAAAATGTCGACACCCTGCTGCGCAAGGTCTGACAACGATTGGGCGGCTTCCGCCGGGCCGATGTTGTCGCTCACAATCGGCGGCGCGAACCCGTTGGCGGCCGAGTACTCCTCGGCGAAATTGACGAGCGACTGGTAGTAGCCGTTGTCATCACGGGGCCCAGCAGCAGCGACACCGATGGTTACAGTGCCGTCGCCATTGGCGTCGAACGCCGCGACGATCTCATCGGTCTCGGGTTCTTCAGCTGGTTCTTCAGCAGGCTCCTCTGCTGGTTCTTCAGCAGGCTCCTCTGCTGGTTCTTCAGCAGGCTCCTCTGCTGGTTCTTCTGCTGGTTCTTCTGCTGGTTCTTCAGCAGGCTCCTCTGCCGCGGCCTCGGTGG
>NZ_CAXCAM010000046.1:0-20896 GCF_963980585.1 uncultured Ilumatobacter sp. | reverse complement strand
GCGACCGGTCAGAGTCTGCAATCCGACCATGTTTTCAGCTGCTGTGCGTTCGGTCCGGAGTCCAGCGTGCCGAGCTGAGGACCCGGTCGCCCTCGACCAGCCAGGCCGCCGTGAAATCACTGCGTTCGACGGCCATCTCAACGGTCCCGCCGTGCATCACCGGTGCGGCGAACTCCATTTCTGCTCGCCCAACCCGGACTGCCCCTGGCACCATGGCCTCCTCGAGGAACGCCCAGTTGGCAGCGTTGTTGACGTGATCGAAGGGGTCGAGGTCTGCTCGCCTCACCGTCCATGGCGAACGTCCTGCGGTCACCGTGGGGCCAGGCAGGCCCAAGCGGGCTGAGACCTTGCGGCCATCGCAGGCGGGGCCGTAGGTGTCGAGGAACTGGCCGGTGAGAGGCGTCGGACGGCCCGTGTCAGTTGCGACTTGCACCCACACGCTCGTGCTGAAGATGTCGGCCGCGGCGCGACCGCGGATGCGCGTCGTGCGTTCGGCCCAGCTCCGGCCCATACCCGTGCAGTAGGTGGTGAGCTCCACGGCTTCGTCCAGCATCGCGGCGTGGCGCACCTCGATGAGGGTTCGGCGCACAATCCATCCCCACGCACCGTCGAGGCCAGCGTCAGTCGCATCGTCGCTGGCGACGTCCTGCAGCAGGCGCGCTGTCGCGTCGAGCCGAAGCCGACCACCGGGGTCAACGTCACCAAGCCGCACCACTCGTTCGGTCCGGAACGACCGCGTGCCGGGCGTGGGTTCGATCAGCTCGGACGCTCCCGCGATTGCACTCATGACGCCGATGCTCGCACATGCGGACTGCATTCACTGAGGCTGGCGAAACTACGGTCGAGTCATGCTCATCGTCGCTGGATCGCTCGTCGCCGAACCAGGAGGGCGCGAGCCCTTCCTCAACGCCGTGCAACCCATGGTGGCAGCCACACTTGAGGAGTCGGGGTGCCATGAATATGCCTTTACACCTGACCCAAATGACGACAACCGAGTGCTGCTGTATGAGTTGTGGGACGACCAGACTGCGCTCGACGGGCACTTCGCCAGCGCACACATGGCTGACTGGCAAGAGACCCGGAAAGGCCTTGCCGTGACCAGCGCCTCCATCAAGAAGTACATCATCTCATCGGTCGAGGACCTCGGATGAGCCCCTCGGAACCAAACGTCAAGTCCGACCCGATCTTCGAGTGCATGGACAAGTGGTATGCACATCTGCGCCGCGAGCTCGACGGCGGCTTCGATGCGCTGCTGCATCCGGATTGCGTCTTCCTCTCCCCCGTTGTCTTCACGCCTCAGGAGGGCCGCGAGATCACCAAGGTGTATCTCAGCGCTGCTGGAGGGACACTCGGCGGCGACTCCGACGTCGAGACGAAGGCCACGTCATCTGGTTCGGGCGAGTTTGGCTATATCAAGACAATCCTGCAGGGCCATCACGCCATGCTCGAGTTCGAGACCACGGTCGCTGGCAAGTACGTCAACGGCGTCGACATCATCACCTGCGATGACGACGGCATGATCACCGAGTTCAAAGTCATGATGCGACCGTTGCAGGCCGTCAACGCGGTGCACGCCCAAATGGGGGCCATGCTCGAACGAATGGCCGCCGCTCGCGACGGGGCAACGTCATGACGAGTCCGACGGTCCAGCACTTCGATGTCGTCATTGTCGGCGCCGGCATCTCCGGCATCGGTGCCGGTTACCACCTGCAGCAAGACTGCCCGGACCGTGACTATGTGATCCTCGAAGGTCGTGACGACCTCGGCGGGACCTGGGACCTGTTCCGATACCCCGGCGTGCGCTCCGACAGCGACATGCACACTTTGGGCTACAGCTTCAAGCCGTGGACCGAGGCCAAGGCCATCGCTGACGGCCCATCGATCCTCACCTATGTGCGCGAAACGGCTGCTGAGTTCGGCATCGACCAGAAGATGCGTTTCCAGCACATGGTCACCGACGCTTCGTGGTCGAGCGAGACGTCAACCTGGACCGTGACCGCACAGGTCGGCGCCGAGGGCGGCAGACAGACCGTCGCCTACACCTGTAACTACCTGTTCATGTGCTCGGGCTATTACAGCTACAAGGGCGGGTACGAGCCCGAATTCCCGGGGAGCACGGACTTCGCTGGCCCCATCGTCCACCCGCAGAAGTGGCCTGAGGACCTCGACTACGAGGGCAAACGTGTCGTCGTGATCGGATCTGGGGCGACTGCAATGACCTTGGTGCCAGCGATGGCCACCACCGCCTCGCACGTCACGATGCTGCAACGCTCGCCCACCTACGTCGTGTCACGCCCCGCCGTTGACCCGATCGCGAACGGACTCCGCAAGGTGCTCCCCGACAGCACGGCCTACGGAATCACACGCTGGCGGAATGCCACGCTCGGCGAGTTCTTCTACAAGCAGACCCGAACCAAGCCCGACAAGATGCGCGAGAAGCTACTCAAGCTGGCGAAGAAGGAACTTGGCGATGAGACGGTAGCTGAGCATTTCACACCCGAATACAACCCGTGGGACCAGCGGCTGTGCTTGATCCCCGACAGTGACCTCTACAACTCGATCAACAGCGGCGACGCCTCCGTGGTCACCGCCGAGATCGACACGTTCACCGCGACGGGCATTCTGTTGACCAACGGTGAGCACATCGATGCCGACATCATCGTCACCGCCACCGGCCTCCAGCTCGTCACCATCGGCGATATGGACTTCAGCGTCGATGGCCAACCGGTCGATTTCTCGAAGACGTGGACCTACAAGGGGATTGCCTACTCCGACGTACCCAACATGGCGTCATCATTCGGCTACATCAATGCGTCGTGGACCCTACGGGCTGATATCACGTGCCAGTGGGTCTGCCGTCTCCTCAACCACATGACCGAGTCGGGCATGACGCAGGCCACCCCGCGGCTGCGACCAGAGGACGCCGACATGCCCGAGCGACCGTTCATCGACGACTTCTCGGCTGGCTACATGGCACGGATGATGCCGCTCCTCCCCCGCCAGGGTGACCGCGAACCATGGATCAACACACAGAGTCATCGCGCCGACAAGAAGTTCATCGCCAAGGCTCCCATTGTCGACGGTGTCATGCGCTTTGGCGCCGCTCGAGTCCCCGCGACGACGGCGTGACCTCGATTGCCCAGCGAACATTTCAGCCGGCGAAGTTGGCGGCGATGCGCTGCTGGAGATACTCGGCGGCGGTGATGGGCGCGTAGCGGCCACTCGGCCCGTGGATGATCGCATTGCGGTCGGCCTGGGCAAAGAATGCCATCGAGTAGCGCGGTCCCTGATATTCGTCGGCCCGCGGCATGCGGACACGGTGCAGCGTGCTCGGCAACTGATCGTCGCTCCACCGCATCAGCATGTCGCCGATATTGCACGTGATCGTGCCCGGCGTCGGGTCCACGCTGGTCCAGCCGAGCGGCGCATCAGGATCGTGGCGCTGCGCTGCGTCGGCGCCCGGGCAGAGCTGCAAGCCGTGCTCGCCGGGCCGTTGGTGGAGCAGCGTGAGACAGTCGTAGTCAGTGTGTGCCCCCGCTCTCCAGATGCTGTCGTCAAGGTCAGCGGCCTGCATCGGGAGGTAGTGCAGAAGGCGCAGCGTGCTTTGATACTCAGGTGACGCAGGGTCGTGGCGCTGCGTGAAGAAGTCGTCGACGAGGCCAAGCTTGCGGGCAAAGGTCTCGAGCAGTCGCATGGCGAGCACCCAGTTCGCCCGCTCGAACGCCTCCATCGTCGCGCGGAACCCAGCGAGTTCGTCATCACTCGGCCACAGGTCCAGTCGGTCCATCCGGCTCGTCGTGACCTGGTACGACTCCTTCTGGTCGAGGGTGCCGGTCGATGGCCGTTGCTGGGAACGAAATTCCCACCCCGAGTTCGTGCCGGATCGCAGCGGCCATTGCTCCTTCGTGTCGGCCGAGAGATCAAAGAATGCCTCTGCCAGCCCAAACGCTTCGTCGATCTGCTGCTGCGGAATTCCATGTCCGATGACTTGGAAGAACCCGATGTCCGTCGCAGCAGCCCAGATCTCATCATCGATCTCGACCTGCCGTTCGCCGATGCCGTTCAGGTCGATGCAGCGAATGTCACGTTCAACATCGAGTCCGTACCCGCCAAACGTCCGCTCCTTGGCCAGCTCGGACTCGGCCGAGCCGACATTCACATGCACGTCCGGCTCAGTCATCGTTCGTCCAGGAAAGCGGCGCAACGTGACGTCCACGTGTCGAGGTCCTCACGTGTCGATGAAATCACGACGTCGCTGTTCGGAAGCAATGCGCCCAACCGTTCGGCGGTACTGACCGGATGACCAGGGTCGCCCGACCATGCCAGCACGAGAGTCGGCGCTGCAATCGTTGCGAGCGCCTCAGGCAGCGGGAGATCCGCTGTCCCGGCTCCGCGGAAGATCGCGGCGAGTCGCTTCGGGTCCGCTGCTCCGAGCACATGCAACCGTCGGTCAAGCCAGGAGTCGTCGTCGGCGAACGGGTCGGGCGGAGGTGTCGCTCGGGCGCCTGCTTCGAGCACCCCCGTGCCGTCGCGCTCGACCGCTGCCGCCATCTGCTCGTACAGGTCGACCTGCGCGGCCCGGGTTTCCCACGCCGTGGGTGGAATGACCAGAACAAGCCCGCGCACCCGGTCGCCCAGCGAGAGCGCCGCGTGCAGTGCCGTGCCCGTTCCCATCGACGCACCACCGAGGAGGACATCGCCCCAGCCGAGGTGGTCAATGAGACCAATCTGATCACGTGCAAGTGCAGCCCAATCACCGTCGGCCGGCGCGCTGAGATCAGAAGACAGACCGTGACCACGCGCGTCGTAACGGACGACCTGGCGCCGTTCTGCGATGACCGCGCTGTCAATGAGGGGCATCATGTCTTCGTCAGCCCGGCTCGACGTGAGACCGTGGCCCCAGACGAACGGAAGGCCGCCAGCCTCCTGGCTGCCCACGAGGTTGTACGAGAGCCGGCCACCGCGCAGAACAACATCAGCCATGAGTTGACTGTACGCGTCTTGTCACGGAGGGCACGGACCGCACATCGCCTGCCACTTGTCGCAGCTGTCAGATACTGCATATTCCGTACCTGAAGCTGCACATGCGGCGTCAGCACGAACCGATACCGTCACGCCCATGAGTGAGTCGACCATCGAGAAATCCCTGCACACCCGCGTCGCCGAGCGACTCATCGACGGGCGCACCTCAGTTGGCCAACCGCGGGTCTCACCTCATGGTTCACGCGTGGCGTTTGTCGTTGCCACGGCCAGTCTCGAAAAGAACACCACGTTCAGCCAGATCTGGATCGACGACGCTCCAGTCACCGGCGGCGACCACGACAACAACCCGATCTGGTCTCCCGACGGCCGATTCCTCGCATTCACATCGCGCCGCAGCGAAAAGCAGGGCGAATCCACACTGCACGTCCTGCCAGTCGAGACGCCTGGCGAAACCCGCTCGCTCTGCGCAATGCCGGACGGGCTCGGCGATCTTGCGTGGTCTCCAGACGGTCGCACCATTGCCTTCACCAGCCGCACGCAGGACGAGCGATACACGCAGGAGAGCGATGCCTGGCGGGCACCCCGCAAGGTCGACCGCTTGTTCAGTCGACTGAACGGCGAGGACTGGGTCTTTGATCGTCCCCAACACATCTATGTGATCGCCGCTGACGGCACCGGTACGCCGCGCAACCTGACCCCCGGTGAGTTCCAGCACAGCAGCCCAGCATGGCTGCACGATTCATCCGCCCTCGTGGTCTCGGCACAACGCCACGACACCTGGGACTCCGATCTGGCGACCGACCTCTACCTCGTTCCCCTTGAGGCAGACACCAACCCAGACGCCATCCGGTGCCTCACGAGTCATGACGGCGACCTCGGATTCCCGTCGGTGTCACCTGATGGCTCAACAGTGGCGTTCATCGGCCGCGGTGATCTCATGACTTTCCCGCAGAACGCTCGCATCGGTGTGATCCCACTCGATTCAAACGGCGCGTCGGTCGAGGACGTCACATGGGCCTCGGACGGCCTCGATCGCACCTTCCTCTGCATGGCTGGAATGCGCCCACCACTCTGGGAGAACAACCACACCTTGCTCGCCACGGCTGAGGATCGAGGAGACAACCACCTGTACCGGCTCGCTGCCGACGGATCCACCGCACCGACGCCGCTCACCTCGGGCCGCTTCACGGTCCATAGTTTCGACGCAGCTGCTGGCACGCTTGCCACCACCCGTTCCACCATCGATCACACGCCCGAGCTTTTCGTCGCCGACGCGCAGCGCACGTCGGTCGGGGCGAAGCTGGCCGCGGATCTGCTCCCCTGGGAGAAGTTCGCTGTGCCCACCACTGACGGCTCGAACGACATCGACGCCTGGATCATGCGGCCAGCTGACTTCGACGAGTCGAAGACCTATCCCGTGCTCCTCAACGTGCACGGCGGACCATTCACGCAGTACGGCGACTACTTCTTCGACGAGGCACAGATGCAAGCGGCCGCAGGATTCGTCGTCGTCCTCGGCAATCCCCGTGGCGGCAGCGGCCGCGAGGAAGCGTGGGGGCAAGCGGTTCTCGGTCCGAAGCACCCGGTACGCGCCGGCTCCGGCTGGGGCGCCCTCGACGTCGAGGACGTACTGGCGATCATCGACGGCGCGCTCGAGCGCTACCCCTTCTGCGACCGCGCCCGCGTCGGTATGATCGGCGGCTCGTACGGCGGCTTCATGGCGACCTGGCTCGCTGGCCACCACGGCGAACGGTTCCGCGCATTCTGCTCGGAACGCTCGGTCAACAACCTGCTCTCGGAGGAGTGGTCGAGCGACATCGCCACGACGTTCAAAACCGAGCACGGCCCATCCCATATCGAGGACCCCAGCCCCTACGTCGATGCATCGCCCATCAATGCTGTCCGCAACATCGACAAGCCCATGCTCCTCATCCACTCCGAAGAGGACTGGCGCTGCCCCATCGTCCAGGCCGAGGAACTGTGGATCGCACTCAAGTTGCTCGGCAAAGAAGTCGACTTCTATCGATTCCCCGGTGAGAACCACGAACTCTCACGGACCGGGTCGCCCATCCACCGGGTGCAGCGCGCCGAGATCATCCTCGACTGGTTCGCCGAGAAGCTGGGCTGACGCACTGACCAGCCTCCTCAGCTGTTGAGCGAGAGCGGTGCCCGACTAGCTTCTGGCGATGTCCAAGATTTCACTCATTGCCAAGCTCACTGCCGCCGACGGAAAGGCCGCTGAGCTCGAAGCCGTGCTCGCCGAAGTGGTTGCCGCAGCCGATGAAGAAACAGGTCTCGAGATCTACAGCGCCCACAAAGACACCGCCAACGAAGGCGTGTACTTCTTCTTTGAGATGTACACCGATGGCGAAGCCCTCGGCGTTCACGGCAAGGGCGACGGCATGAAAGCCGCCATGGGCAAGTTTGGCGGACTCCTCGGCGGTCGCCCGGAGATCACGATGATGGAGCCGGTCGTCGCCAAGGGCATCGATATCTGACCGACCGCGGTCGACATCAATGCGGCGATGCAGCGGTGATCGGGTCCGTCGTCAACAACATCTTGATTGGCCGTCCCCGGTCAGCCGAGGCAACACCCGTCACGTGAGTTCATGGCGCCCCGAGCGCCCCAGGTCGTTCGACCGTCAGGCGGTCGGTACGCCGGGCCACGTGCACCGTGTTTCGCCCCTCGTGCTTCGCGACGTACATCGCATCATCGGCGCGCCGGACCCAGCTCGTCACCGTGTCCGCTGCCTCAACCTCAGCCACACCAAACGAGGCAGTGACGCCCACGTCGACGAGACGCAAACGAAGACGCTCGGCCATGTCGATGGCGAGGGCTTCGTCCGCGTCAGGAAGGACGACGAGGAACTCCTCACCGCCCCACCGACAAACATGGTCGGTCGGTCGCACAAACGCCGCCAGGACATGGGCCACATGGCGCAGCGTGTCGTCGCCAGCTTCATGCCCGAGTGTGTCGTTGAGCTGCTTGAAGTGATCGAGGTCAAGCAGCACGATCGCCGCTGAGCGCTGATCGTCCGCTGACCGGTCGACGCCCCGAGCGAGCTCGTTGAGCGCAGCGCGGCGGTTGAGGAGCCCGGTCAGCGGATCGATATCCGCCATCTCACCGGCGAGTTCAGCCCTGTCGGCGTGGGTGTCCAACGCCGCAACTGAAGCGCCGTGCACCAACAACGTGGCGATGACCTGTGCGAGCAGGCCGAGATTCTCGGGCGTCAGGCGCACGACGGCTGGATACAGCGTCACGCAGAAGACCAGGAACGCCCAGCGGCGGCGAGTGGCCTTCGGAGCGATCAGAAGTGTGCAGACCGGCAGGATTGTCCCGTAGGCAAGAGTCTGGACAGCGATCCGGTTTGGGTCGAAGTCGAGCAGCACCGACCAGGTCGCCATGGAAAGCAGAGCCTGCGCAAGGAACAACTGGCCAGCCTCGACCGCGGTGATCCGCGTGGTCCGCAGCCCGAGCAGGATCAGAAGCAGAAGACCCGCCCTGAGGGGCACAGTGCCGGTCACAATCGGATTGTCGTAGGCGAATGCCTCGAGTGGCGTCACGAGCAGCACCGCAATGATGAGACCGCTCATCGCGCGACGAGTGATTCGTCCCATGAGCAGTGTCTTGGCGCCGGTCATCACCGTATGTATCGGTTGATTCCGCCCCGACTTGAGCCCCGCAAATGACAGTAGTGAAACTCCGCTGAAATCGTGGACAGGACTGAGTGGCGCCGCCTCTGCTCTAGCCTCCGTCTCGTGTTGCCCATCACTGAACCTTCTCACGACGTCGCAGCCCGCGATCGCGGTGACACGGTGCTGGCGCTCATCGCCGCTGTGTCCATGCTCGCCTTCGCCTGGGCTGGCTTCCAAAGCGCTGAGTGGATCCGGGAACGCTTTCTGTTGTCCGACAGGGCTGCGGTCGCCAGTGAACAGTCTCTCAAGCTCGCCGCCGAAGCCGACCGTTTCGAGGAGCGAGACACCAACCTTTTCGTCGAGTGGTTGATCGCCATCGATGCCGGAAACCCCCAGACCGCCGAGATCGTGTTCGATCTCTTCCGATCTCCACTCAAAGAGTTTGTTCGCACCGTCGATGTCGACGAACAAGGACTGCCGACGGAATCGATCTACGAGAGCGTCGAGTACGACGTCCTCGACCTGCGCGAACAATCCGCAGCGCTCGACCGGGAGTCGAACGAGCAGAGTTCGGCGAGCCGCAAGGCCTCTGACATCGCAGCGCGGTACGGAGGACTGGGGATTCTGTTCGCCGCTGCGCTGGCGTCGAGCGGCGTTGCAACTCGCTTCGGGTTGCGGGTTCGGCGACCACTCATCATCGTGACTGCCGGCTTGCTGACGGTTGGCCTTGTTGCGATGGCCATCACCCCGTTCACCATGCTCACGTAGCACCGCTGATGTCCGAGCCAAACCAGCGTCCGGTCAACACGAGACCAGAGACGTGACGATTGCGATCGACGAACCAGTGGCGAACTGCTATCCCAGAAATTCGTTCAGCATGGCTGCAGATCGAGCCGGGTCCTGCATCATCCACCAGTGACCGAGTCCGTCGAGCTCAGCCACGCTCGCACCCCACTGCTGTGCCACGCCGCGCGCAATGTCGGGGCCACCGGTGAAGTGGTCGTCATGGGCGATGACTACCAACGTCCTCGGGCGATGTGCGAGCGTCGCGAACTCAGCACCCCACATCGACATATGCGGCTGGACCGCTGACCGGTACAGCGACAGGATGCATGCACCCATGGTCGCGCCGTTTGCCTCGGCACATGCCCGTGCACCCGCCTCGGTCATGCCGGCTTCAACCAGCATGGGCAGACGGTCCTCGACCGGCATCGCAGCGACCGCTTCGACGAAGGCCTCACCCTCTCCGGGTGTCTGCCAGACCTGCGCCATGTCATGCCACACGTAGCCGACATCGGCGGTCCCGGCGATGTCGGTCACCAGCGCGCTCACCAGATCGGGCCGAGCGGTGGTCGCGCGTAGCGCATGACCGGCTCCCCAGTCGTGACCAACCAGGTCGACCGGTCCGTCGAACTGTTCGAGTTCGGCCACAAGCCAGTCGCGGTAACCGTCGGACGTGGGATCGAAGCCGTCCGGAACGGGCGCCCCGAATCCGGGCGGCGACAGCCTGACAACGTCGTCGCGGCGCATGTGCGCGAGCATCTCATCCCAGATCGCGGGAGCTTCCGGAACTCCATGGACGAACACGACGGTCACGACACGAACTCCGGCAACTGCTGACGGTCGGGGCCCAGGATCGGGTCGGTCGACACCTCGTCGGCACAGTCGTCGATCACACGCTCAAGGAAGCCAGGCATGGCAAGAAGGTAGTGCACCTCGGTGACCTCACCAGAAAACACAGTTGACCAGGGCCGGAGCCCTGGTCAACTGAATACTTCTTTGGTGTCGAAGATGGGACTTGAACCCACACGCCCATTAATAGGGCACTAGCACCTCAAGCTAGCGCGTCTGCCAATTCCGCCACTTCGACGTGGTGTTGGACCTGCAACGTTAGCGCAGGCTTCGATGCGCTACACGCGCTCCAGAAGGAAAGTCACCGCAACCAGGGTGAAGATCCAGATCAGGGCCAAGACGAACGTGATGCGGTTGAGGTTCCGCTCAGCTGCTGTGGACCCGAGTGCTGCGCCACCGCCGCCACCGAACATGTCGGAGAGGCCGCCACCGCGCCCGCTGTGCATCAAGATGCCAGCGATGAGCCCAAACATGGAGACCACGTTCAGCACGAGGGTGATATAGAGCATGACGTCACGCACGAGGCGAGATCCTAGCGGTGGGAACCGCTGTTCGAAGCCCACCGGCCCTGGCAATTCAGGGGTCCGGCTGCCAGCACCGCCGCCGGTAGGTCCAAGTTGGCTCGGTCTCGGCATGCGGTGGAATCATTTCGTCGACCCCAAGCTCGACGTAGCGGGCAGCGAGCACGTCCCCGAGTTGATCAAATTCAGCGATCGCTTCACACTGATCGACCAGGAGATATCGGCGGCGACCCACTTTGGCTGCCAGCCCGCCCGGCTTCAGGTTGCGCAATCCCACCAGCCCGGGACGAGACCGTGTGAGCTGGTCGACGCCTTCCCAAGGAATCTTGTGCCGGCGAAGGACAGCGCGCCGCTCGACGAATTCGGGCGTGAACCGCGACGCGATCGGATAATCGAACAGCACCGTAAGCAGCAAGATCACTCCGAGCCCCAAGATGACAACAGGAACGCCTGCTCCGCCACTGGAGATGGTGCCCCCGAGCCCCACCCCAAACACCACCGTGGCGCCCACAGCACTCAGCAGCACGCCCTTCCACGACGAGTGGAGGGTCACCGACTGGTCGACATCAACCATCGATCACGACTTGGAGGAGATGACCGCCTCGCGACCCAGTTCGTTCAACCGATGCAGCAGGGTTTCCCCCGTCTGCAACGGGAAGTGACACGAAACCTGGTGTCCGACACCAATGTCAGCCAACTCGGGAACATCGGTCCTGCACTTGTCTTGGGCCACGGGACAGCGCGGGTGGAACCGACAGCCTGAAGGCGGGTTGGCCGGGCTCGGCACATCGCCCTGCAGAATGATGCGCTGACGCGACCGCTCGCGCCTCGGATCCGCCACCGGCACCGCCGACAGCAACGACTGCGTGTACGGGTGCGCAGGATTTTCGTACAGCGCATCTTTGTCGGCCACCTCAACAATCCGGCCGAGGTACATGACGGCAACACGATCGCTCGTGTGGCGCACCACCGACAGATCATGCGCAATGAACATGAACGACAGGTTGTACTCGTCCTGGATCTCGTCAAGCAGGTTCAACACCTGAGCTTGGATCGACACATCGAGCGCAGAGACCGGTTCATCCAAGATGATCACCTTCGGACGCAACGCAAGCGACCGGGCAATGCCGATCCGCTGACGCTGGCCGCCTGAGAACTCGTGGGGATACCGGTTCCCGTGTTCGGGTAGCAATCCGACTCGCTTCAGCAATTCGCCGACGCGTTCGCGCGCTTCGGCCTTCGGAACTCCGTGAATGACCATCGGCTCGCCGATGATGTCACGAATCGGGAGACGCGGATTCAGCGATGCGTACGGGTCCTGGAAGACCATCTGAAGGTCGCTGCGCAGTTCACGTAGCCGCCCCTTCGATGCTGTGGTTACGTCTTCGGATCCGAACAGCACCGAGCCCGAGGTCGGCTCGACCAGTCGGAGCAACGAACGCCCCAGCGTGCTCTTCCCGCAGCCGGATTCACCGACGATGCCCAGCGTCTCGTGCGGGTAGAGGTCAAGGCTGACACCCGAGACGGCTTGAACGGCTCCGACCTGGCGGCGGAACACCCCGGCACGGATCGGGAACTCCTTGACGAGATCGCGGATCTTGAGGAGCGGCTCGCCAGCGTCGGTCGCCGAGAGAGCGCCACTGTCGAATGGGGTTGTCGCTGCGGTCACGATGTCACTCCGACGAGGGTCTCAAGTTCGTGCGTACGAACGCAACGACTTTCGTGCTGATCGCCGACCCTGACTCTGGCCGGCACCTCGGCAGCGCACACGTCGGCGGCAAAGGCACAGCGCGGCCGAAAGGCGCACCCGCTCGGTGGATTCAACAGACTTGGCGGGTTGCCCGGAATCGGCTCAAGTTGTTCCTTGAGGCCGTCGAGATCGGGGATCGAATCAAGCAGCGCCATCGTGTACGGGTTCTGGGATTCGTAGAAGATCTGGTCGATTGTTCCTGTTTCCATCAACCGGCTGGCATACATCACTTGAACACGGTCGGCTGATCCAGCAACGAGGCCGAGGTCGTGCGTGATCAGCATCATCGCCGAACCCGTCTCAGCCTGCACCTCGTGCAGCACTTCCATCACTTGCGCTTGGACGGTGACATCAAGCGCTGTCGTGGGTTCGTCAGCGATCAGTAACTTCGGATCATTGGCGATTGCCATCGCGATCATCGCGCGCTGTCGCATCCCACCCGAATACTCGTGCGGATACTGGGACGCCCTCCGCTTGGGTTCAGGCACGCCGACGAGTTTCAGCAGGTCGACAGACTTCGTCCAGGCTTCCTGCTTGGAAACCGAGCTGTCGTGGACTCGGATCGTCTCGACGATCTGATCGCCGACAGCGAACACCGGATTCATCGCGGTCATCGGATCTTGGAAGATCATGGCAATGTCGTTGCCTCGCGTGGCGCGCATCTCGCGATCGCTCATGTTGAGGAGATCGCGGCCTTCGAACCGGACGTCTCCGGTGACAATGGTGTTATCAGGATGAAGTCGCATCAGAGCCAGCGCCGTGACCGACTTACCCGATCCCGACTCGCCGACCACAGCCAGAACTTCGCCAGGGTAGATCTCGAAGGTGATGTCTGTCGCCGCTTGCACGATGCCCGCCTTGGTGGCGAACCCGACGTTGAGGTGATCGACCGTGAGGAGTGCGTCGCTCATATCTTTCCAATGCTGCTTCGGTCGGTGCGTGCCCCAGCGATATAGCCGGGACCTTGCTTGCCTGATTGCTTCCTGGCCTTCTTCGCGGCCTTCTTCGCGTTCTTCGCTTCGCTGCTGTCCGAGCCCTTGGCCCGGGGGTCAAGAGCATCACGCAGCCCGTCACCGAGGAAGTTGACGCACAGCACGATCAAGATGATGAAGATGCCCGGTGTGAGCACACGGATCGGGTCACTGTCGATGTCGCCCTTGGCATCAGCGACGAGTGTGCCGAGTGAGGCGTTCGGCGGCTTGACCCCCAAACCGAGAAATGACAGCGTCGACTCGAGCACGATGACCGTGCCGATCAGCAACGTGACCTCGACGGCGATGGCACCAACGATGTTTGGAAGCAGGTGCCGGAACATGATGCGCGAGTTCGAAGCACCCGCAGCCCGCGCCGCCATGATGTACTCCTGCTCCTTGATGGAGAGCACCACACCTCGGACCACCCTGGCAATTCGAGTCCACAGCAGGCCGGCAAGCACGAGCGCCAGACCAATGGCACTGGCACCGAACTTGTTCGCGAACACCGACAGGACGATGATCGCCGGGACGGTGAGGACCAGGTTGACCAAGTTCGAGACGATGCCGTCCCACACTCCACCGAAGAAGCCCGCAAGCGCCCCGAACGCGGTGCCGGTCACGGTGGCGACAACGGCAGCAATCAGTCCGATCCGCATCGAGTACAGACCGCCCTTGGCGGTGCGCACGAACAGATCGCGACCGATCTCATCGGTGCCAAACCAATGCTCCGAAGACGGCCCAAGGAGACGATCGGCAACGTTGCGCTCGTCAAACTCCCACTCGCTGAGCATGGGACCCAGCCAGAAGAGTGCAACGAGCAGGATCAGGCCGATCCCGCCGACGATGGCCAGCTTGTGTCCGAAGAAGCGTTCACGGGCCAGCTGGCCGAACGTCTTCGGCTTCTCGGAGAGGCCTTCCACGTCTGAGATGCCGAGTTCCATCGCAGTTTCCAACATCTCGTCGGTCTGGGAGTCAATTTCGAATTCTGTTGCCATGGTGACCTCAGCCGAGCCGGATACGAGGGTCGAGGACGCCGTAGAGAACGTCAGCGATCAGGTTGAAGACCACGGTGAGGACCCCGGTGAACATCACGATCGCCATGAGGAGATCGAGGTCGGAGTCGCCAAGCGCCCGCAGGAAGGTCTGGCCGATGCCCGGCCATGAGAAGATCGACTCGGTCACCACCGAGCCGCTGAGCAACGCCGAGAACCCGAGCGCCCACAGCGTGACCAACGGGATGAGCCCATTGCGTAACGCATGTTTCCACACAACGGTTCGTTCGGTCAGGCCCTTGGCTCGCGCTGTACGGATGTAGTCCTGGTTCAGCGTTTCGAGCATTGAGGACCGACCGAATCGGCTGTCGGCGGCGATCCCCAAGATGGCGAGCGACACCGCCGGCAGGGTGATATCGCGTAACAGCTCCCAGAAGTTCTCACCGGTTTTGCGACCGGTGTTGAACGGCTTGATGCCGAACCACTCTTCAAGCTTGACGCCGAAGATGACCTGGATGATCAATGCCAGCACGAACGACGGCATGGCGAAACCAATGAAGCTGAGGCTGGTGAAGAAATAGTCGCCGAACGAATACTGGCGGCGTGCCGAGTAGACCGACAGGAGGAGCGAGAGAATTGCGCCGAGCAAAAATGCGGGGATGGCCACCATGGCGGTGTTCCAGCCACGGGTCCGCATGACCTCGCCGACTGGCTCGCCGACGCTGGAGGAGAATCCGAGCCCGTCCCCGCTGAACAGGCTGGCGAAGTAAGTAAAGGGTCGCAAGAAGATGTTGGTGTCGAGTGCATACGTCTCGGTGATGCTGTCGAAGCCTTCCTGGCACCGAGGCAGGCAGAGATAAAAATCCGACCGAGGATCAACCGTGGCGGACACACCGACGTGAACGAGATACATCGCGATCACGAGCAGCGGAACGGAGATGAGCACTCTCCGAGTGACGTAGGCAAACAAGGTGGCACCCGACCTGTCTGTTGAGGTGTGGACGAGAACTGAGTTTCGGGAGACCGTAACGCACATCGGGGCCTCGCCGAAACGAGACCCCGATGAACTGCGTTTTACTGATCGTCGGTCACACCCGGCAGAGCCGGGCGAGACCGACAATTACTGATCAGCTTGCGAACTGGAAGTCCGCAACGTTGGTCAGCGGGCCTGCACCCTGGGCGTCGGGAGCGACGCCAGCCTGGGAGAGGTCCGATGTGAAGCCGTAGAACGACGGCTTCTGCGTCAACGGCAGCATGAACAAGCCGTTCTCTGCATCAAGCTCGAGCGTTGTCACGTAACGATCGATCTCGTTGTAGCAAGCGGCGCGCTCGGCGTCGTCAACAGTTGCGTCACATTCGTCAGCCTTCACTTCGAATGCGTCGTTGGCGAACCCGTACGGGTTGTTCGGGCCACCAGCGCGGTACGAAGCGACCTGGCCACCGGGCCACGGGCCGCCGACCCATGCGAACTGGGTGATATCCCAGATGTCGCAGTTGCCTTCGGCGCCACCGCTGGTAGCACATGCAATCGCATCAGCCGAGAAGGGCACTTCGCTGAAGTACGCCCCGCCCTCGACGTTGTCGATGACAATCTCGATGCCAGCATCGGACATCTGTGCCTGGATGAGCTCCTGCTGGATCTCACGCAGACGGTTGCCGCCGGTGGTGCCGACACGCAGCGTGAGCGCACCGTCTTCCGGGTGCTCGTAGACGCCGTCACCGTTCAAGGTGTAGCCGGCTCCTTCGAGAGCAGCCTGGGCCGAAGCAATATCGCCCGCACCGTAACCGGCGTCGCCGGCGTGGTTCTCGTAGGTGCTCTGGTTCGACAGCCACATGGTGTTGCCGAGACCCTCACCCGGGAGGGAATCGCCGAACAGCGGCGTGTAGAGACCGGCCATGACTTCCGTCTTGTCCATGGCGAAGGCGAGGCCTTCACGGACGCCCGGCTTGGCGAGGTGCACATTGTTGAGGTTCAAGCCCCAGTGCTCGAAGACCGGACCGGCCGACGATGCCACCGTGAAGTCGTCGCTCGAGGCGAGATCTTCGAAGGCGAGCTGCGGCTGGGTCATGACGATCTGCGCTTCGCCGGCCTGCAGCGCGTTGATCTGCGCATCGGTGTCGGTAACGAAGTTGATCTGCACGCCGTCGACAAACGCGACGCCGTTGTTCTTGGCGTCCGGGCTGTTTGAACCGGAGTACGCGTCGTTGCGGACCAGGTTCATCTGCACGCCCTTCTCCCACGAGTCAAAGATCATCGGGCCGGACGAAGCAATCGTCGAGCCGTCAGGCGCAGTCCACTCGCGCAGTCCGTCGTTGAGCTCGGCGGCAGCTGCGGCCGGGTCAGCGTTGAACTGGTGCATCGGGTAGACCTCGTTGAGGACGCCCTTGTAGCCGGCGAAGAACGACGACCAGGTGATGCTGATCGTGTTGCCATCATTCGAGATGTCGGTGATCGTGTCGAGACCGGTGCGGTCGCCGAGCAGGTAGATGTAGTTCGGATCGCCATCTTCGGTCTCGCCGTCGGTGGCCATGATCGTGTTGTAGGTCCACACCACGTCGTCGGCAGTGAGATCGTCACCGTCGCTCCAGAGGAGTCCGTCACGCATGGTGAAGGTACCTGTGACCGAGCCGTCATCGTTGGTGGTCAGTTCGCCATCGTCGGCGAGAAGCTCGGGGTAGTACTCAGTGGCGCCGGAGATGCCGAAGAGACCTTCGATCATCGCGGAACGAATCCACGATGTGATCGAGAGGTTGTTCTCGGGATCGTCGAGGTGAAGGTCTCCGGGCTCCTGCTCGTGGGCCCAGATCAGCGTTCCGCCATCGGACCCAGCGGCTGCTTCGCCGTCGGTCTCAGCCGGTGCGTCGGTCTCAGCCGGTGCGTCGGTCTCAGCGGGTGCTTCGCCGTCGGTCTCAACGGGTGCTTCAGCGTCGGTACCGGTGCTGGCTTCGCCATCGGTAGTCGAGCTGGCATCATCGTCGCTGCCGCATGCGGCAAAGACGAGTGCCGAAGCGGCCGTCATGGCAAGGAGCTTGTGGCTCCGTCGTGTTGTGTTCACGTATTTGTCCTCCTGATTGAAATACAGAAGGGGAGGTGGTTGGCGAAGTCAGGAACCGCCTGGCTGTCGGTGACAGCCAGCGTTCAACTCACCCCGTGACTTCGGTCTCCTCCCCGGTGACCGAAGCGAGCTGACCCTAACAGCGCTCGTTACCGAGCGGTAGCTCTTCTGTATCGACAGGATGAACTCTCAAGCGGTCAGCAGCGCGACCTTCATGATGCTCACAGAGCGAAACCCCCGCGTCGAGCGCCGTTCAGGTCACCCAACGCTGAACTGGATCAGGCGCGCGAATTCGTCAGGGTCGAGACTCGCTCCCCCGACGAGTGCTCCGTCAATATCGGGCTGACCCATCAACTCCGCGGCATTTCCGGCCTTGACCGACCCGCCGTACTGCACGCGGAGCGCATCAGCGGTCGCGTCGTCGGTGAGGTCGCGCACCCGCTCGCGAATCGCATGACACACCGACTGAGCGTCGTCTGCTGTCGCTGTCTGACCGGTGCCAATCGCCCAGATCGGCTCGTAGGCGACGACGAGCACCGCGATCTGCTCGTTGCTCCGACCGGCCAAGGCCGCCTCGATCTGGCCCAGTACCTTGGTTTCGGTCTCGCCAGCCTCGCGCTCTGCAAGTGTTTCACCACAGCACACAATGGGCGTCATGCCGTGCTGCTGGATAGCGGCCACCTTCTTGTTGACCATCTCGTCGGTCTCGCCGAAAATCTCGCGACGCTCGCTGTGGCCGACGACCACGTACTCGACGTTCAACTTCTCCAGAAAGACCGGCGCCACTTCACCAGTGAACGCACCGCTGTCTTCCCAGTGACAGTGCTGGGCACCGACCCTGAGGTCGAGATCTTCGCTGTCGATCAGCGTCTGCACACTCCGAATATCCGTGAACGGCGGGTGAATACTCACGTCGATCTGCTCAAAGATGTCCTTTGGCAGCAAGTAGTGCAGCTTCTGCACGGTCTGGATGGCCTCGAAGTGGTTGAGGTTCATCTTCCAGTTGCCTGAGATGAGGGGTTTGCGAGTCATGTCGTCATTCCTGTTCTGAGAGCTTCGAGGCCGGGGAGGTCGCCATTCTCGAGAAGCTCGAGGCTGGCCCCTCCCCCGGTTGACACGTGATCGACCTCGTCGTCGAGCTTGAATTGTGCGAGTGCCGCAGCAGAGTCGCCGCCGCCGACGACAGTGAACGCTTTGGTGTCCGCCATCGCCTGCGCCACGGTGCGCGTCCCCGACGCGAAACGTTCGTCTTCGAACATGCCCATCGGGCCGTTCCAGAACACCATGCGGGCGTCCATGATGACGTCGGTGAACGCGGCTGCCGAGCCGGGCCCGATGTCATAGCCGATACTGCCCTCACCCAGCCGGCTCCCAAACTGAGCGAAGTTGCCGCCGGCGTCTGTGCCGTTGATGTCGTCGGGAAGATGGATGGTCTTGCCAAGTTCAGCCGCCTTGGCCAGCAAGCCTGCACACACGTCGACCTGGTCGGGTTCGTGGAGCGATGCACCCACCTGTTTGCCCTGCGCGAGGAAAAACGTGAAGCACATCGCGCCGCCGATGACGATCTCGTCGACAATCTCGAGCAGCGCCTCGATCACGCCAAGCTTGTCGGACACCTTGGCGCCACCGAGCACAGCAACGAACGGGTGCTTCGGCCTGTTGCGCAGACCCAGCAGGACATCGACTTCCTTCTCCAGCAGGCGCCCCATGGCCGAGGGGACGTGTTGTGGGGGACCGACAATCGACGCGTGGGCGCGGTGTGACGCTCCGAACGCATCGTTGACATAGCCGTCGATGCCGTCAGTCAACTGCGCGACGAAGTCCGAGCTGTTTCCGGTCTCCCCCGGGTCGAATCGAAGGTTCTCGATCAGCTCGACGCCGGGCGCGAGTTCGGCGAGCCGAGCGCGCACAGCGTCCATCGCGTACCTGGGATCGGGCGCGCCCTTCGGCCGACCGAGGTGGCTCCCGCAGACGACGAATGCTCCGCGCTCGGTCAACCACTTGATGGTGGGCAGCGCAGCACGAATTCGGAAATCGTCGGTGATCGCACCACTTTCGTCGAGCGGCACGTTGAAGTCGGTCCGCACGAAGATGCGCTGACCCGACAGGTCACCGAGGTGAGCTGCAAGGTCTTCGAGGCGTGGAATATCAGTCATCAAGCGCGGTGTTCAGCGCTTGACCTTGGCACCGGCGAACAGCGTCATGTCGACGAGACGGTTCGAGTAACCCCACTCGTTGTCGTACCAACCGTTGACCTTGACCATCTTGCCTTGCACCTGAGTCATGCCGGCATCGAACGTGCAGCTCGAGGGATCGGTGACGATGTCGCTCGACACAATCGGTGCCTCGGTGTAGCTGAGGACGTCCTTGAGCGGGCCGGACTTGGCTGCCTTGGCGAATGCTGCGTTGATCTCATCGACCGACGCCTTCTTCTTCAGGTTGGCGGTGAAGTCGGTCAGCGACCCGGTCGGCACGGGCACGCGCAGGGCGCCGCCGTCGAGCTTGCCCTTCATCGATTCCATCACCAATGCTGTCGCACGTGCTGCACCCGTCGACGTCGGGATGATGTTGATCGCCGCAGCGCGAGCCCGGCGGAGATCCTTGTGCGGACCGTCGACCAACGCCTGGTCGCCGGTGTATGCGTGGATCGTCGTCATGAGGCCTTCGACGACGCCGAAGGCATCGTCGAGCACCTTGACCAACGGCACGATGCAGTTGGTGGTGCAGCTCGCGTTCGAGATCACCTTGTGTTGGCTGATGCGGAAATCCTTGTGGTTAACGCCGTACACGAACGTGGCGTCAGCTTCGCTACACGGTGCCGAGACGATGACCAACGGGGCGCCAGCATCGAGATGCGCACTCGCGGCATCGCGGGAGTTGAAGAAACCGGTCGACTCGATGACCACATCGACGCCAAGCTCGCCCCAGGGCAGGTCACCCGGGTTGCGCTCACTGAGCACCTTCAATACATCGTCCCCAACCTTGATGCCGCCCTTGACGACCTTGACCGTGTCGGGGAAACGACCCAACACCGAGTCGTACTGCAGCAGGTGAGCCATCTGATCGAGTGAGCCCAGATCGTTGACAGCGACAAAATCGATGTCGGCGCCCTGCGCCTTTGCCGCACGGAAGAAGTTGCGGCCGATCCGTCCGAAGCCGTTGATGCCGACGCGAACTGTCATGTGATGATCCTTTTGGGTTGGTGTCGAGGGGGTGTTGCGAGCAGCGCGGAGACGCGCCGCCGGTCGGTGTGACCTGCTGTCGACTGTAGCGGCTTGGACCGGCACTGCTGGTTGACACGGTTCCGCGATTCGACGGCGGCGTCAGCTTGCTGGGTCGACGCGTGTCAGCT
>NZ_CAXCAM010000045.1:0-21366 GCF_963980585.1 uncultured Ilumatobacter sp. | reverse complement strand
AACGACGGCACGCCTGACTCAGGCAACGAGACTCGCAACTCAGACCTGCTGGTCAGCTACCTCGAAGGCACCGGTGTCGACATCCAGACCTACACGCCGCGTCCAGGCCGCGACTCGATGATTGCTCGAATCGCCGGATCGGATCCGAACGCTCCTTCGCTGTGCCTGATGGGCCATACCGACGTCGTCCCTGTCAATGTCGACGGTTGGACGCACGACCCGTTTGCTGCAGAGATCATCGACGGCGAGGTCTGGGGGCGAGGCGCGGTCGACATGCTCAATCTCACCTCCACGATGGCCGTCGTTTTCCGTCAGCTCGCCAACGAAGGCTTTCGCCCCAAAGGCGACCTCATCTATTTCGGCGTTGCTGATGAAGAGGCGGGTGGTGTGTGGGGCGCCAAGTGGATGGCCGAGCACCATTGGGACGACATGCAAGCCGACCATGTCCTCACCGAACTCGGCGGCTGGTCGACGGTCGACGATCACGGCACTCGCACCATCACGGTCAACGTCGGCGAAAAGGGCCTCGCCTGGCGCCGTCTTCGGGTTCGAGGCACGCCGGGCCACGGTTCGATGCCGTTCGGTTCGGACAACGCGCTCATCAAGGCCGCCGAGATTGTGCGCCGCATCGCCGAGTATCAGCCGTCCGCTCACATCGATGCGATCTGGGAGGCGCAAGTCGACGCCTTCGGACTTCCCGACGAGATGCGCGATGCCATGAAATCCTCCGACAAGATCTGGGAGACGCTGAAGACTCTCCCGCCTGGCATGGCCCGCACGTGTCATGCCCTGACGCACACCACCTTCTCCCCCAACGTCATTCACGGTGGGCAGAAGACCAACACCATCCCTGACGTCATCGACATCGACGTCGACATCCGCACGGTTCCGGGCACCACCAAGGCCGATGTCGAGCAACATCTCCGTGATGCAATCGGTGACCTCTATGACCACGTTGAGGTCAGCGAGCTCCAGAGCTCCGACCCCACCGCATGCGCATACGGCGAGGGGAACCCGCTCTGGGATGCTGTCACCAAGCATTCGCAGATCGCCTACCCCGGCGCCAAGTTGATTCCCGGCCTGATCACGGGCGGTACCGATGCCCGCTTCTACCGAGAACGCGGCAGCGTCGCGTATGGTGCCGGGCTCTACTCGGGCAAGATGGACTTTGCCACGTTCGGCGCGCGTTTCCATGGCAACGACGAGCGCATCGATCTCGAGTCACTCGGCCTTGCCGCCGAGTACTTCTACGGCATCACCAAAGATCTCCTCACCTGACCCTGCCCCTGCCCCCTGACGCTGACGCTCACTCGAGTGTGAAACCGAGGCGATGTGGAACCAGGACGAGTTCCTCCACGAAGCCGAGCGAGGCGTACAGCTCCCGAGCCGCCGCATTCGACACCCGCACCGTGAGATGGGCGTGTGTTGCCTCGTCGGCTCGAGCCCGAATCGCTGTGCCCACGAGTGCACGACCGATCCCCTGTCCACGGCTCGCATCGGAGACGCCGACGTAGTCGATGTACAACGATCCGTCGTGCTGCACTTCGGTTGCGACGTAGCCCACAACGTCGCCTTCGTGGCGCGCCACGAAACGGTCGTGCCGGCCGCCCGTCAGCCCGAACAGCTGCGCCCCCGTCGAGTGAGTTCCCGGAAAGATCGCGTCGTGCAGCGCGACCACCTCTGCATCGATCGACTCCGCCGCCGCCTCGATTCGCACCGACGAGCCTGGCACCTCGATGTGGAGGTCCGACAGACGCAACACCACAGACCCCTCCTCGGCCTCAAAACCGTTGCGCTCAGCGAAGCGCTGAAGCCACGACGACCGGGCATCGATTGCTAACTCATGTTCAGGGAACTGTGCAAGAGAGCGGCGTCCAGCGCCAAACAAGCCATCTGCAATTGCATCGGCAAGCGGCAGGTCAGCATCAGCCACGAACGGGCCAAACCACCAGACCCGACCCATCTGCCGATCAGACTCGGCAGCGATCCACCCAATCACGTCACGCGCATCGTCGAGCGCAACCCAGGTCGCCGTGGTCCACGAGTCAACCCCTTCGATTTCCCGCAGCTCGGTCCGCAGCGCAGCAATATCGCTGCTCAGGTAATGGCAACTCCGGTTGGGGTCCCCCTGACAGCCGACGGCAAGCTCGACGAGCCGTTCGAGATCTGCGTGCCAGGCCTGGCGAACCGCAAACGACATCTATCTGAAGAGATCCTTCTCGCTATCCCGCAGCACCGGCGCCAACGATGCAGTGTCGTCACGCACCCATTCGTGCCCACGAATCACCGCGACAGGGACGCGGCTCGTATTGCCTTTCACGAGTTCACCTGCTGCGGCAAGCTCGTCGGCGATACACAGCTCCTGCACGCGAAACTCGTGTCCGTGTGGGTCGTGCTGACCGATGTAGCTGTACAGCGGCTGCATGCCGGCGATGCCGATGGCAATGTCGGTCTGACCTTCACGCCAGGGACGCCCGAACGTGTCGCTCATGATCACCGCGACATCGACACCCAGCTCGGCAAACCGGGCGCGGTGCGCCCTGCATGTCGCATCCGGATCCTCCGGGAGCACCAGCACACGTCCTTCAGCCCCACTCGACGACTGATCGACACCTGAGTTCGCGCAACAGAATCCATGATGGGTTTCGGTGATCAACACCGGACCAATCTGTCGGATCACACGCTTCGATTCGCGCAGCACCACCTCCACCAGCCGGGGATCCTTCTCCCACTTCTCGGCCCACGTCGTCGCAAACGGCGATGCCTCGACATCTGCCAATTCGATGCCACGACCTTCTGCCTTCGACACGATCTTGGAGGTCACGATGACAACGTCACCGTCAGCGAGCGGATCGCCCTGAGTGATCGCCGCTGCATGAATCATGGCGGCCAGATCCGCGCCTGACTCGATCTCGGGAAGTCCCTCGACACCAAAAATTTGAATGTGCGCCATGTTTCTCAACCCGGGAGGTCGGCGAGGAACGCGACGACTGCTGCGTTGACTGGCTCGGGGTTGGTGAGGTTGGCAGCATGGGCACCGCTCACCTGCACAACACCGGAGCAGCCGACGAGCCCTCGGGCGAGAACTTCGGCACGATCCATGGTGATTGCCGTGTCATCCATACCGTGCACGACTACGGCGGGGCACGTGATCTCGCTCAGCCGATCGGTGATGTCATCACGGCCCGTTAGGCACTGATACGGCTCACGGAATGCCTCCTTGGGACGCTCATTCCACTTGGCGATCCATGCCGGACTGTGCTCGGCGTCATCGATGATGATCGAAGCAACGACATCGGCGAGCCCGCTGCCGGGCCCTTCGGTGAGCCACACATGATTCATCGCATCATTGCCGGCTTTGGTTTCGTCGTCGTCAAGGCCGGCTTGCGTATCGAGGAGAATCAACCCGCGCACCCGCTCGGGCGCCGTCAGTGCGACGCGGAGTGACAGAAATCCTCCTTGACTCATCCCCCCGACAACCGCTCGCTCGATCCCCAAGTGGTCGAGAAGCCCAATGCAGTCTGCTGCCGAGTCCCAGTAGGAGAACGGCTGCCCGTCGAATTCGGTCAGTCCAAAGCCACGCTCGTCCCACGTGATGACACGGTGGGTGTCACGCAGCGCAGCGACCTGCGGTGCAAACATTTCATGGTCCATCAGGAACCCGTGCGCCAAGATCACGGGCGGTCCGTCGCCGCCAGTGTCTTCGAAGTAGACCTTCTGACCGTTGATCTGAGCGTGGGGCATGGATGGACGGTAGCGCAGCGGGCAAGATGGGCCGATGGCGAACAGTTCCGACCCCACCGAATCGGTCTCCGAGATCTTCGACCCTGCAGCGTGGACCGCTGTTCCCGGTTGCGACTTCACCGATATCACCTACCACCGCGCCGTTGGCAAGGGCCCCGATGGCGCCGTTGTCCGCATCGCCTTCAATCGACCGGAGATCCGCAATGCGTTCCGTCCGCACACGGTCGACGAGTTGTTCGCGGCCCTCGACCACGCTCGGATGTCGACCGACGTCGGCTGCGTTCTCCTCACCGGCAACGGACCGTCGCCGAAGGACGGCGGATGGGCGTTCTGCTCCGGTGGCGACCAACGCATCCGGGGCAAGGACGGTTACAAGTACGCCGAATCCGAGACGGCTGACACGATTGAGCCCGGACGCGCCGGTCGCCTGCACATTCTCGAGGTGCAACGCCTCATCCGATTCATGCCAAAAGTGGTGATTTGCGTGGTTCCCGGTTGGGCGGCTGGCGGCGGGCACTCGTTGCACGTCGTCGCCGACCTCACCCTGGCGTCGACCGAGCACGCCCGTTTCAAGCAGACCGACGCTGACGTCGCAAGTTTTGATGGCGGTTTCGGCTCCGCGTACCTGGCTCGCCAAGTCGGCCAGAAGTTCGCGCGCGAGATCTTTTTCCTCGGGCGCGAGTACACCGCTGACCAGATGAAGGACATGGGTGCCGTCAACGAATCGGTACCGCACGCAGAACTTGAAGCAACTGCGCTCGAATGGGGGCGCGAGATCTGCCGGAAGAGCCCCACCGCCCAGCGGATGCTCAAGTACTCATTCAATTTGATCGACGACGGATTGGTCGGCCAGCAAGTATTCGCCGGCGAGGCCACGCGCCTCGCCTATGGAACCGACGAAGCTGCAGAAGGGCGCGACAGCTTCCTCGAGAAGCGCTCGCCCGACTGGTCACCGTTCCCCTACCACTTCTAATGGTTGTTCTCCTGGTTGTTGTCATGGTGGGGTTCTGATGGAGGCCATGGACGTCCACATCGAGATCATCGAGGACCCCGACGACCCTCGATTCGGGCAGTTCCGCGTCAACGAACGAGCGCTGGCGAGCCGAGCACAGAAACGCGATGATGCTGGCGCTGGGCTGTTCCTGGCCGAAGGCGACCTGGTCGTCGAGCGAGCATTTCGCGCCGGATGCGTGCCGACGGCTGCACTGGTTGACACGGAACGCATTCCCGACATCGCCGGTGAGCTCGGCTGTCCGCTGTACGGCGGCGGGTCAGCCATCCGAACGCTTGTCGCGAAGATGGGCTTTCCGCTGTCGATTCTGGCGCTGTTCGAACGCCCGGCACGCCCGTCAGTGCGTGGACTCGCCTCGTCGGCCCGGCGACTCGTCGTGGCCGAAGCGGTCGACAACCCAGTCAACGTCGGTTCGATCGTCCGGAACGCCGCCGCGCTGGGGTGGGATGGCCTCATCCTCGACCATACGAGCGCCGATCCACTGTCTCGTCGCTCGCTGCGCGTCGCCATGGGCACCGCCTTTTCGCTCCCCCATGCACGAACGCAGCATCTCGCAGCGGAGCTTCTGACCCTCGATGACTTCGAGTTGTATGCCTTGACGCCTGATCCGACTGCTCGGCCCCTCGACGACGTTCACCCAGGGTCCCGCGCCGCCATCTTGATCGGTTCCGAACGCAGCGGACTGAGCGAAGAACTGGTCGACCTCTCCATTCCGGTCCGCATCCCGATGGCCGCCGGGGTCGACTCCCTCAACGCTGCGGCAGCTACCGCAGTGGCGTGCTGGGCGTTGCGCGCCTGAATCCGCTGTGCGTCGATAGAAAGCAGCAATGTCTGGCGTCCTGCTTCTGTCTTGTCCCGACCAGCAGGGCATCGTCGCTGCGACCTCTGCGTTCATTGCCAGGTTCGGCGGCAACATCGTCCACGCCGAGCAGCACGTCGATCGACTGGCCGGAAACGACGTCTCGGTCTTCTTTCAACGCATCGAGTTTGACCTTGCTCGCCCCAACGTCAAGCACGAGGCCTTTCTCGACGCCTTCCAGGTCGTCGCTGAGCAGTTTGAGATGACCGTCGATCTCCGCAACACGGCTGTCCCCGTCCCAACGGCGATCATGGCGTCCAAGCAGCCGCACTGCCTCTACGACCTGCTGACCCGGTGGCGCAGCGGCGAACTCCCCATGGACCTCCGCGTCGTCGTGTCAAACCATCCTGATCACCGTGACATCTGCGAGCACATGGGCGTTCCGTATGTCCATCTGCCCGTCACGAAAGAGACCAAGCCGCAGCAGGAGCAACAGGTTCTCGCAACGCTTGCCAAACACGGCGTTGAACTCGTGGTGATGGCTCGCTACATGCAAATCCTCACCGATGACTTCGTGTCGCATCACCCCATGCGCATCATCAACATCCACCACTCGTTTCTCCCGGCCTTCATCGGAGCCAACCCCTACCGGCAAGCCCACGAGCGGGGCGTCAAGCTCATCGGCGCAACGGCTCACTACGCCACTGCAGACCTCGACGAGGGCCCGATCATCGCCCAGGAAACAGCGCATGTCACGCACCGCGAGAACGTCGCCGAACTCACCGCACGCGGACGCGATATCGAAACCGTGGTGCTCGCCCGGGCGGTGCGCTCACACCTCGAACACAAGGTCGCCGTGCAAGGGCACAAGACCATCGTCTACTCGTGACACCCGCGCTCGTCAGCGGGCGAGCCGTCAGACGATGCCCTTCGCCTGCGTGTAGCGGAAGAAGCCATACCCGGGAATCGTCGGCAACCAGAACGTGAGCGTCCGGAAGAACAGCACAATCGCCGCGGCAGTCGCGTTGTCGATGCCATAGGCAATCAATGCAGCTGTCAACGCCGCCTCAACCCCGCCGACGCCGCCGGGTGTCGGCACTGCAGAGCCGATCGTGGTCGCAATGATGTACATCGCTCCAGCCTTCGGAAACGAGATGTCGGCACCAAAGGCCAACATGCTCGCCCAGAAGGCGATGACGTTGGCCAATTTGCCGAGCAGTGCACCGCCGAAAAGCTGTCCAAGCTTGGTCGGGCGCCGCATCAGGTCGCCGATCGAGTCCCGGATCTTGGACATCGCCGAGGCGACCCACGGCCGCAGCACCGTGCGCCCGAACCGCGTGATCAACACCAGCGTTGCGATCGCTCCAATCACGAGGATGATGATGACAATCGATCCCATGTCGGGGAACTCGAAGTCGCTCAGCTTGTCGCTGGACCCTCCCCAAATGAGGAAGACCACAATCGTGACGACCTGGGCGACGCCACTGGCGCCTGATGTCAACGCAATCGCCGACGCTGCAACCGCTGTTTCCAGACCGTTCAGCTGGAGATAGCGGACCCGCATCGCCATGCCCCCAGCGTTCGCCGGGGTGAAACGGTTGAGGTACGACTGGCCGAACATCACTGCGACGGTCCGGGTGTAGATCAAATCGATGGTCGTCGCCCCAAGCAAACTCATTGCTCCCGAGAAGTACGTCGAGATCATCAGCAAGATGATTGGGATGGCATAGATGAGGTTGGCAGACTTGAACGCTTCCCACGTCTGGTCCCAGTTCGCTGCGAGGTTAAAGACGTAGGCGAGCAGGACGAGCGAGCCAACGAACGAGACCGCACCGCCGATCGTGATCCGTCGAACTGGTGCGAGCTCGACCTTCTCGATGCCGACGACCGCAGCGGTGGCGTCGCGGAGCGAATCCAAAAGCTCGTTGTCCTCGACGGCGATACGAGTCTGCTTGGACAGCACCGCGCTCTGGATCATCGGCACCGCTCGTTCGAGCACGTCGTCGGAAAGCTCCGCTCGTGCAGCATCGACGGCTCGGTCGACACCGACCAGCAGCGCCAGTGAGGCGAGGAGTTCGACAACGTCCGCTCCGAGCGCTGCGTCACTCGCATCGACGTTGGCGTGTTCGAGGTCGACCAGGGTCGCACCATCAGTACCGACCAGAATGCTGGTCGTGTCGAGATTGCCGTGAGCCAAGCGACGGTGCTGGAGCGCCGCGACGTATGACCACAGCTCGCGCAACGTCTCGTCGGACACATCAGGGTGATCCGCCAACCGGTCGCCGGTGATGTAGGTGGAGACCATCAGGGCCGCCTCGTCAGCGGTACCCAACACCGCAACCGGACCAGGAGTCGGCACCACTGCACCGAAGATGCCGAGCGCCAATGCTTCATGGTCGACCGCCCGGCGCGGCGTCGCCGAAACACCCCCGCCGACACCCTTCAGCGACAGGCTGCGCCAAAGACGAAGGAGCGCCGCTGAATCTCGCTGATCGCGGCCGATCACCCTG
The DNA here is from genome assembly GCF_963980585.1 of uncultured Ilumatobacter sp. Classification (NCBI taxonomy): domain Bacteria; kingdom Bacillati; phylum Actinomycetota; class Acidimicrobiia; order Acidimicrobiales; family Ilumatobacteraceae; genus Ilumatobacter; species uncultured Ilumatobacter sp. The sequence goes on along the minus strand of NZ_CAXCAM010000045.1, from coordinate 13,301 downwards.
ACGAACAACCTCCGGCCGCCCGGCTCAGAGGTCGCGAACGTCGGTGTCCCGCTGCCGTGTTGGTGCGGCTCGATGCGGTCGATCTGGATACCTGAGCGAACAAGCGCCTCTCGCACCGAGTCCAGATTGACACTTCGACGCGGCGCACCGAACACAACGAGCGCCAACGACCCAGCAGCAGCTCCCACTGCCAGCATCATCAAGTTGCGGACCGGCACCTCCGTCGCCGAGAGCACCTGCGCGACCATCGCGAAGACGACGAGCACCCAACCGGTCCGACGCCACGACCGCATCATCCACGGACCCGCCGTCACAAGCCACGCCGTCAACATCGCCAAGTAGGTGCTCGACGGGTACTGGCTCCCGATGAACCATGATGCAACTCGGTCGTAACCGAGCTGCTCGAGCGGCACACTCTCGTCGATCACCCCGGTGAGCAAGCTCATCGCGATCGCTGCGACGACCGAAGCCAGCGCCAGTAGCAGCAGCAGATACCAGCGGCGACCCCGAACCAGCACCACCAGCGCGACCACCGGCACAAGTGTGACGAGAAGCTGAACGAGCCCGACCAGGCCGTTCACCAATGCATTGGGGAATGCCTCGACGACTGCGAGGATGTCGGCAGACACGTTGGAGACCTGGCTGTCGAGCAGCAACGCGAGCAGCAGCAGGAAACCGAGTGCGATCAGCGCGAAGACCAGGCGGGCGACATCGGATGGGTGCCGGTACAGGCCAACGTCGGACCGACCGGTCTCCGAGGCAGCAGAACTCATCACGCAACGACAAATCTAGGCCACGCCCGGGCGTGCTCGGCCACCGACAACGCCTCAACCTTGCGCTGTCGCTGCGGCGCGGGCGGCACGACGGCTGCGTGGGCCAGCGCCACTTGGTTCCCAGGTGAATTTCTTCATCGCAATACCGAGGCCGAGGAGGCCCCAGGCGGCCACGAAGCCAAGTGCTCCCCAGTCGAACGCTGGTGCTGCAACGAAGGGGTTGAAGCAGTCCTGGAAGGCGTTGACAAAGGGCTTCAGCGGGAAGATGTTCGCAATGGTGGTCAGCGCGCTGTCGCCGTCGGTAGCAACAAAGACATCAGAGATGAAGGCCAACGGCAGGATCGTGGCGTTGGCGGCCGCTGAGGCCGAGCTCGCGGTCTTGATGATCGACGCCAAGGCCATCCCCAGCGCTGCGAACGCTCCCACACCGACCAAGAAGGTCACGGCAGCTGCTGGCATCTTCGCCCATTCGATCGAGAGGTCGTAGAAGACCACGCCAACCGTGAGCATCACCATCGCGCCGACGAAGGCGATCACGATGGCCGAGCAGATAAAGCCGGCGATGTAGATCCACGTCGGGAGCGGCGTGCTGCGCCAGCGCTTCAAGACACCTTCGTCACGTCGGATCGGAACCATGTTCGCGAGATTGGAGAACGTTGCCGAAACCGCGGTGTAGGCCGCAAGGCCACCCGTGTAGAACTGGCGGACCGACCAGTCACCCTCGTCGGTCTCGATGGTGTTGTCACCGAAGAGTGCGTTGAACAGCACCAACATCACCAGCGGCAGAATGATGGTGAAGAACAGCGCCACCGGAACTCGGGTGAAGTACTTGAGCTGGTACTGCGTTTGGCGCAGCACCATCGACAGGCTCGACGGAAATGCGCTCATGAAGTCTCCTCCGACTGCTCGGTCAGTTGGAGAAACACATCTTCGAGCGACGCACGAGCCACTCGCAGCGACTCAAGCTCGACCCCATTCTCGATCGCCCAGCCCGTTGCCCGATGCACCACCTCGGTGGCACGGTCGACTGTGGCTTCAACCAGCCGCCCGGACAGGCGAACGTCCCCACCGAGGACGGGACCAAAGGTGCTGATCGCATCGGCGGTCTCAATCGAGTCAGGCAGCATGAAACTGACAACGGTGCCGCTGATTCCCTCGATCAGTTGCGCCGGAGTGCCCTCGGCGATCATCTTGCCCGATGCCAGCACGCCGACTCGGTCCGCCAGGTGTTCGGCTTCGTCGAGATAGTGCGTCGTGAGGAGCACCGTGACGCCGTCGTCGCCCAGTGCTTCGATCAGATCCCAAGACTTCCGGCGTGCTGCGGGATCAAAACCGGTGGTCGGCTCGTCGAGAAAAAGCAGATCAGGACGCCCGATGATGCCCAGTGCCAGATCGACCCGACGACGTTGGCCTCCGGATAACGAACCAACCCGCTCGTCGACCTTCTCCTCGAGTCCGGCGAGTTCGACGACTTCGTCCAGTGTCCGTCGACGGCGATAGGCACTCGCGTACAGATCAATGACCTCGCGCACCGTGAATTCGTTCTCGACCCCGGAGGTTTGGAGGACCACGCCGATCCGATCGCGGAACTCACGTTGCGCTTTCGCAGGGTCGAACCCCAACACGGACACTGAGCCCGATGTCATGGTGCGGTGGCCCTCGAGAATCTCCACAGCGGTCGACTTGCCCGCACCGTTGTGGCCGAGCAACGCGTAGACCTCTCCTTCGCCGACGTGAAAGCTGACACCATCGACGGCACGGTTGTCTCCGTAGTGCTTGTGCAGGTCGCGAACGTCGATTGCAGGCATCAACCGCCGATCGTACCGAACCCGATCCGAGGATCAGATCGCCGGGGGGTCTGGCACCCAGGTCACGTGCGGGGATAGTTCGCCGATGTAATTGGCAGTCCCGTGTCGTTGCGAAGGTGCTCGGCTGCTGGCACGAAGTACCCCATCAGCTCCGCAGAAACGTCCACTGGGACGGCCACGTCATCGCACACCGTCTCGACCGCAGCCGCCATATGGAGCAACCACCGGTCACGCTCGAGCGGACCCACATGGAACGGGAAGTGCCGCATCCGCAGGCGCGGGTGTCCACGTTCCTCCATGTACGTCGCCGGTCCGCCCCAGTACTGAATGAGAAAGAGCGTGAGTCGATGGCGTGCACCGGTCAGGTCAGGCTGCTCGGGGTACAGCGGAAGGAGCACCTGATCGGTCGCCACTCCCTCGTAGAACACATCGACAAGGCGCTCGAAGAAGGCGGAGCGACTGGCATCGTCGGTTCCGACTCGAAAAAAGAGCGAAGGCGCCGTGTCAACCACGGCGCCCACGTTAGGGGTCTTGAAGGGACTTCTGAGGTCAGATATCTCGGAGGTCTCGTCGACGACGTTGCCAGACCGAAGCTCTGCCAGCCTTGCTGGGGAAGTCAGGCCGAGGCGAGTGCCGCGTCAAACTTGCGGAATTCGATGAGTTCGCTGTTCTTCAACACGAAGGGCGTGGAGTCGTTGCACGGATCGAGGATGACAAACTCGTCGGTTGCCAGGAGGACAAGAACAGTCATCATGTCGTCGTCGACATTGGCAGCGGTCTTGACTTCGATCACGTCACCGGCGGTCAGTTCTTGCATCAACATCGTGTTCATGGGGGGCCGTTTCTGGGGTGGAGTTGTCAGCGTTGTTGCTGATATGTGTTCTTCATCAAGAACCTCTAGAAACTTGAGAAATTCCCTTCGGCGCTGTGACAACCGCCACGTTCCATGTTCGTGCGGGTCGCGGGTGGTGGTCAACGGTGACGGACCGCGCCCACTGGGCTCAGTCGAAGGTGGGGTCGACCCAGTCGGGGAAGATCTCGGGCAGGCCGTCGCTGACCTTGACCGGGTAGTCCGGGTGGCGCTTCTCAAGGAAGCTCGTGACGCCCTCACGAGCATCATCGCTGGCGCCGCGCGACAGGATGCCGCGCGAGTCGACCCGGTGGGCTTCCATCGGGTGACTGGCTCCGAGCATCCGCCACAGCATCTGACGGGTGAGCGCCACCGATACCGGCGCGGTGTTCTCGGCGATCTCTGCAGCAATCGAGCGCGCTGCAGGAAGGAGCTCGTCCGCAGTATGAACGCTGCGAACGAGTCCACCGGCACGCGCCTCGTCGGCCGGGAAGACCCGTCCGGTGTAGCACCACTCGGTTGCCTGGCTGATACCGACGAGCCGAGGAAGGAAATACGAGGAACACGCTTCGGGCACGATGCCGCGGCGGGCAAACACAAAGCCGAATTTCGCATGCTCGCTGGCCAGCCGGAAATCCATCGGCAAGGTCATCGTCACGCCCACCCCGACGGCGGCTCCGTTGATGGCCCCGATCACCGGCTTCGTGCAGTTGAAGATCCGCAGCGACACCATTCCGCCGCCGTCGCGAGGAACGCCGGCATCGGTCTGAATATCGCTGCCGCCACTCGAGAAGGTCTCTCCCCCGCTCGCTGAGAGATCGGCTCCAGCGCAGAATCCCCGGCCGGCACCGGTGACGATCACCGCGCGAACGTCGTCATCGGCGTCAACCTGATCGAAGGCATCGATCATCTCGTACATCATCGTGCCAGTGAAGGCATTCAGCTTGTCCGGGCGATTCAGCGTGATGGTCGCGATGTTGTCAGCGACCTCATAAACGATCTGGGTGTACTCCATCCGAGCAACGTAGTGATCGTCCTCGCCGTCGCCCCGATCGCAACGACAGCATCAGTCAAGAATCAGACGTCCAAGAAGCGCGAGGCGGCAATGCCGGAGCCAATGGCGCCGGCAGCGGCACCGATCAGGAGCATGATCAGCATCACCTGTTTGTCGTATCCATCAGTCACCACAAGTGCGGCAAACCCGCTGCCATCGGGGAACTCACCGACGCCGCTGGTCCACTGACTATTCCAAGCCCACAAGCCGGCACTGGCAAGGACGCCACCAATAATCCCGTGCAGCAGGCCCTCGAGCATGAACGGAATACGAATGAACCAGTCGGTCGCACCGACGAGCTTCATCACTTCGATCTCTCGTCGCCGAGCAAAGATTGCCGTGCGAATCGTGTTCCAGATGAGCAGCACCGCAGCGAGCAACAAGAACACTGACAGCAGCAACAAACGGAAGCCGAAGAAGTCCTGCAGTTGACCGATCAAGCTGATCTGGTCCTCGGCAAATTGGACGTTGAACACGTTGGGCAGCTCAGAGAACGCTCCCTCAAGCTGTCGCAGCAGTTCAACGTCAGTCCCCTCGGTCGGTACCACCTTGTACTGGGTCGGAATGTTGTCGGCGGTCAGCAACTCAAGTGTTCCCGGCTCGCCAGCAAGCACAATCTCAGCTTCGTTCAGCGAGCACTGCGAGTCGCAGTAGCCGAAGCTTTCAACGAACTGCGGGTTGTTGCCGAGGGCCCCCTCGATGACACCAAGTTGATCCGCGCTGGCACCGGCGTTGACAAAGATGATCATCTCGACGCCGCCCTCCCACTTGGAGAGCAAGTTGTCGAACCCCTTCTGGCTCAGCAGGGTGAGCCCCACCCCCAGCAGCGAGATCGCCGCGGTGATGATCGCCGCGAGTGTCAGCGTGGCGTTACGACGAAAACTGTCAAATGTTTCGCGAAGTGTGTATCGGAGGCGTGAAAGCATGGTGGATTGAGATCTCCCGAGTCACTCGTAGACGCCGCGAGCCTGGTCCCGGACAATGACGCCGCGATCGAGCTGAATGACTCGTTTGCGCATCGTGTTCACGATGCGTTGGTCGTGGGTGGCCATCACCACGGTGGTGCCAGTCTTGTTGATGCGATCAAGCAAGCGCATGATTCCCTCGCCGGTGGCTGGATCGAGGTTGCCCGTGGGCTCATCCGCAAGAAGAATCAGCGGTCGATTGACGAATGCCCGAGCGACAGAAACACGCTGCTGCTCGCCACCGGACAGCTGATGCGGAAGACGATCTTCCTTTCCAGCGAGACCGACAAGCTCAAGGACGGCCGGGACCTGCTGCTTGATCACGTGCTTCGGGCGACCAATGACCTCTTGCGCAAACGCCACGTTCTCGAACACCGTCTTTTCGAGCAGGAGTTTGTAGTCCTGGAAGATGTTGCCAATGTTGCGGCGAAGGTGCGGCACGCGGCCCGGCGGCATGTCGACGATATTGCGACCTGCCACCCAGACGGCACCGCGCTCGGGCCGATCCTGGCGGTTGAGCATCCGCAACAACGTGCTCTTGCCGGAGCCGGATGGGCCCACGAGAAAGACGAACTCGCCTTTGGCGATGTCGAATCCTGCGTCGCGGAGCGCCACGACTTCGGCGGAGTAGCTCTTGGTGACGTTTTCGAGGCGAATCATGAGGAAGGTTGGCCAGTCGGAACGGTCCGATCAGCCCTGCAAGACAGTACCGCCGTCACACACAGGCAATGAGGCACCCCACCTGCATATTTCGTGACCAGTGGCTCACACACGGCACTCACCTGCTCAGACGTCGTCTTCACCCTGAGCCCGCTTGAACTGCAGGAAGCCTTCAATGAGGAAGTCGATATCACCGTCGAGCACGCCACTGACGTTGGCCGTCTCAATCTCGGTACGGAGATCCTTCACCATCTGGTACGGCTGCATCACGTAGCTGCGAATCTGGCTCCCCCAGCCCACCTGGGCTTGCTTGCCCGCGATGGCGTCAAGTTCGGCCTGGCGGTCTTCTTCAGCCTTCGCCGCAATCATCGACTTCAAGCGGCCCATGGCCCGCTCACGGTTCTGCAACTGGCTCCGCTCTTCCTGCGAACTCGCCACCAGCCCGGTTGGGTGGTGGATGTAACGCACCGCGGACGACGTCTTGTTGATGTGTTGGCCGCCAGCCCCTGACGCTCGGAACACCTGCATTTCGATGTCGGACTCGTCGATGTCCAGCTCGACATCTTCGAGCAGCGGCCACACCTGGACCGCTGCGAACGAAGTCTGACGCCGCCCTTGATTGTCGAAGGGGCTGATGCGCACCAACCGATGCGTGCCCCGTTCCGCGCTCATCAAGCCATAGGCATACCGGCCAGAAATCGTGACCTCCGCCGACATGATCCCGGCCTCAGCACCTTCGGACACACCGTTGAGGGTGATCGTGAAGCCGCGCCGCTCACACCACTTCTCGTACATGCGCAGCAGCATCTCGGAGAAGTCCTGGGCGTCGACGCCACCATCCTTGGCGTTGATCTGCACAATGCAGTCTGTGTCATCGTGCTCGCCGGTGAACATGCTGCGCAACTCAAGCTGATCGAACGTTGCCGCAATCGCGCCAATCGCCGTCTCAATTTCGGGCTCCAGGCTGGCGTCGTCTTCGTCGCGCGCCAATTCGTGCAGCACCTCGACGTTTTCGATGTCTTCGGTCAGCGTGTCGAACGCCTCGAGGTCATCTTTGATGTTGGCGTACTCGGCGTTGAGCTTCTTGGCGCGGTCCTGGTCATCCCACAGTCCCGGCTCAGCCACCTCGTGTTCGAGCACTGCGAAACGCTCGCGGTTCTCGACGACCGAGAGATAGACCTCGGCCTCGGCAAGTCGACGTTGTACCTCGCGGATGTCGTGTGTGAAGTCGCGCATGAACCCAGTGGTGTCCTTTCGCGCTCAGGCTTCGCCGTGGCAGTTCTTGAACTTCTTGCCAGAACCGCAGGGACACGGCGCATTGCGTGGCGTCTTTTCGAAGGCGTCCTTGACGACCGTCTCCTGCTTCTTCGGCTCAGGCGCTTCGGCTGCAGTTGCAGGTGCACCTGCGGCATCAGCTGCAGCAGCGCGTGCGGCGCGGTCGAAGCCACTCGACTGGACGTCGTCAGATGAACTGGTCTGGAGGTTCTGAACAGGGGCTGGCGCCGCTGCGCCCACGAGCGGCTGCGCCGCGTCGTCTTTCACGACCTGCACGTGCATCACGTACTTGACGAAGTCCTGCGCAATCCCGGTCATCATCGTGCCGAACATCTCGAAACCCTCGCGTTGCCACTCGACAAGCGGATCCTTTTGACCCATGGCTCGCAGGTTGATTCCGCCCTGCAGGTAGTCCATTTCTTCGAGATGTTCCCGCCAGCGTTGGTCGATGATGCGCAGCATCACCTGACGTTCCACCTGGCGAAGCGTGTCCGCGCCCATCTCTTCTTCGCGCTGCTCGTAGTGAGCAGTGGCGTTCGACATCACCATCTCGTAGATCTCGTCGGTGTCAGCGCATGCCTGCAACTGCGCGACCGAGCTCGAATTTGGCCAGTAGAGCGTGAGTTCTTTGGCCAGGCCGTCGAGATCCCACTCATCGTCGGCAGCCGAAGCGCAGTGCGTCGTGATCAAGGCGTCGACCGCATCGGCCAAGTACTCAGCGCCCGCATTCTTGAGGTCTGCGCCATCGAGGATCTGGTCGCGGCGTTGGTAGATGATCTTGCGCTGCTCGTTCATCACCTCGTCGTACTTGAGGACGTTCTTGCGAATCTCAGCGTTCTTGGTCTCGACCGTGGTCTGTGCCCGCTCGATGGCCTTGGTGACCATCTTCGCCTCGATGGCCTCGTCGTCAGGCAGCGCCCGGCCCATGACATAGTTCAACGCGCCGGTCGCAAACAGGCGCATCAGATCGTCATCGAGACTCAGGAAGAAGCGGCTCGCCCCAGGGTCGCCCTGACGACCGGAACGGCCACGGAGCTGGTTGTCGATACGGCGGCTGTCATGACGCTCGGACCCAATGACGTAGAGACCGCCCTGATCCAGAACCTGCTGCCGCTCGCGCTCACACTCACCTGAGAACTTGGCAAGCATCTCGTCGTACAACGCCTGGGCCTTCTTGCGTTCAACCTGAAACTCCTCAGGCATCTGCTCGACCGGCACGGCGAACTCGAAGTCGGACTTCAGATGCTCATCGGTGTACCCGGCCTTCAGGACCTCGGATTGGGCGAGTCCTTCGGGGTTGCCGCCGAGCAAAATATCGACGCCGCGACCCGCCATGTTGGTGGCGACGGTGACCGCACCGAGGCGACCTGCCTGGGTGACGATCTCGGCTTCGCGAGTGTGCTGCTTGGCGTTGAGGACCTCGCAGGTGATGTTGCGCTGATCGAGGAGACGGCCCAGGTGCTCCGAACGGCCGACGCTGGCAGTACCAACAAGAATCGGCTGCCCCTTGGCATGACGTTCTTCGATGTCGTCGATGATTGCGTTGAACTTTGCCTCTTCGGACTTGTAGATCAAGTCCGGCTCGTCGGCGCGGACCACCGGCTGATTGGTCGGAATGGGCACCACCCCGAGGCCGTAGGTGTTCATCAGTTCAGCTGCTTCTGTGGCGGCCGTGCCCGTCATGCCGGCAAGCTTTTCGTAGAGCCGGTAGTAATTCTGCAGCGTGATGGTGGCGAGAGTCTGGTTCTCTTCCTTGATCTTGACGCCCTCTTTGGCTTCGACAGCCTGGTGGATGCCTTCGGACCAACGACGGCCCTCGAGCACACGACCGGTGAACTCGTCGACGATCTTCACTTCGCCGCCCTGGACGATGTAGTCCTTGTCGCGCTTGTAGACCTCTTTCGCCTTCAGCGCCACCGTGAATTGGTGCACGAGGTTCGCTTCGACGGTGTCGTAGAGGTTCTCGACGCCGAGCGCGGCTTCGACGGTCTCGATGCCCTGCTCCGTCGGTACGACAATCCGCTTGTCTTCTTCGAATTCGTAGTCCACGTCCCGCTTGAGCGAACGGACAATGGAGGCGAACCGGTAGTACAGCTTCGCTGCGTCTGCGACACGGCCCGAGATGATGAGCGGGGTACGCGCCTCGTCGATGAGAATCGAGTCGACTTCATCAACGATGCAGAAGTTGTGACCGCGCTGTTGGACCTTGGCGTCTTTGCTGGGCGCCATGTTGTCGCGGAGATAGTCGAAACCCAGTTCGTTATTGGTGCCATAGGTGACATCAGCGGCGTAGCTCTTGCGCTTCTCGGCTGCGGTGGCGCCACGACCCGGCAGAATCAACCCGACGTCCATATTCATGAACCGGTAGATGCGGCCCATCAGCTCAGACTGGTATTGGGCCAGATAGTCGTTGACCGTGACGAGATGCACGCCCTTCTGGGCAATGGCGTTGAGAAACACTGGCGCTGTCGACGTGAGGGTTTTACCTTCACCGGTCTTCATCTCGGCGACCCAGCCGAAGTGCAGCGCTGCGCCGCCCATCATCTGCACGTCGAAGTGGCGTTGTCCGAGTGTGCGGTCTGCCGCCTCACGCGTGACCGCGAAGGCTTCGACCAGCATGTCGTCGAGATCTTCGCCGTTTTCGAGGCGCTGACGGAACTCGCCGGTCTTCGCTTTGAGCGCGTCGTCGGTGAGTTTGCGGTAGTCGTCCTCGAGTGCGTTGATCTCGGGGACGATGCCCTCGAGCGCCTTGAGTTTCTTGCCTTCGCCGGCGCGAAGAATTCGATCGAGAATGCCCATGAGGGCGCCAATCCTACCGTCAGGCAGCCACTGCCCGAGGCGCATGACGGAACGACAGCACCTTGGCGCCGACCGCGGCCGGTGTCGACGCGACTGCAGCAAGCGTCACGTCCCGCGCTCCCTGCTGCCGCAGCGCGTCGGCGGCGGCGAGCAGCGTGGCACCGGTGGTGACCACGTCGTCCACCACCACAACGTTGCGACCCCACAGACCGGGTTTGGCGATGAACTCTGGGCCGTCGAGGCGCTCAGACCGATTCTTTCCCGTTTGTGCTGTTGACGACCCAGGCCGGGCCAGAAGACGGCGGGTCGGCACACCCAGTTGTCGGCCGACTGTGCGCGCGATCTCTTCTGCCTGATCGAACCCTCGCTGTCGACGTCGGCGCGAACTGGTCGGCGCCCACGTCACCACGTCGAGATCATGATGCACCCCGGCCTCGACAAGCCGGTTGACCAACAATCCGCCCAGGTGGCGAGCTACTTGGCGGCGGTTGCGGTACTTGAGCGAGAGCACGACATCACGTGCTCGCCCGGTGAATGGCACCGCGGCAATAACGCCATGCGCCTGCGGCTGCGGCGGTCGGCCGACCAACGCGAATCGACAAGTCCTGCAGATGGCCAGGCCGGGTGTGTCGCAGCCTGCACAGCGAGTTTCGAAGAGCATGCTGCCATCATGAATGAGCACTGTCACAGAGTCGGCCCGTGCCGATCTGGTCGACGCAGCAGTGCGCACATCGGCGCGACCCAAACCGCTGGCCCCAGCGGTCCACCCACTCGATACCGTGCACCCGATGGCCGGAACCAATGCGGCACCGACTCCGACGTTGCGAGTTCCTCGCGACCGGTTCATCGAACGGCTCGTCCGTTGCCTTTTCGGGCTGGCACTCTTCGGCCTCGGCATCTCGATGATTATCGATGCCGAACTCGGCGCTGCACCGTGGGACGTCTTTCACTCCGGAGTCAGCGAAATCACCGGGATTTCGGTCGGCAACGTTGTCATCCTCACCGGTCTCGCGCTCCTTCTCCTCTGGATTCCGCTGCGTGAACGACCAGGGCTCGGCACCCTGCTCAACGCCACCGTGATCGGCATCGTCGTCGATATCACCCTGCCGTGGATCCCTGAGTCCAACCTCCTCGTCACGCGGACGCTGCTCATGTTGGGTGGGGTCACGGTGATCGCGATCGGTTCGGGCTTCTACATCGGTGCCGGCCTCGGACCTGGGCCGCGTGACGGTTTGATGACCGGCCTTGCTAAACGCTCGATCGGCAGTTGGCAGATTTCCATTCGTGTCGCGCGTACCGCGGTCGAGTTGCTCGTCCTCTGTGTCGGCATCGCGCTCGGCGGGTCGATCGGCATCGGAACAGCCGTGTTTGCGTTCGGCATCGGCCCCCTCGTTCAGGTCTTTCTTCCCCGCCTCGCGATGCAACCCGCCTAGAACGCAGAACGCCGACGAAGACCCCTCGAGAGACGGGTCTTCGTCGGCATGACGGCGGACGGGCTGAGGTCAGCGCGCAGCCGACACAATCTCAGTAGCGGTAGTTGGCCGGCTTGAAGGGGCCCGAGGGGTCCATGTCAAGGTATTCGGCTTGCTCATCGGTGAGCTTGGTGAGCTTCACGCCGAGCGCATCGAGGTGCAACATGGCCACCTTCTCGTCAAGGTGCTTTGGCAGCACGTAGACACCTAGCGGGTAGGCCTCGGTCCGGTTGAACAGTTCGATCTGGGCGATCACCTGGTTGGTGAATGAGCACGACATCACGAAGCTCGGGTGCCCGGTGGCGCAACCGAGGTTCACCAGGCGGCCCTCGGCGAGAATGATGATCTGCTTACCGTCGTCGAACTTCCACACGTCGGTGCCGGGCTTCAGTTCGTCACGAGTCGCACCGGAACGGGACAACCCCGCCATGTCGATCTCGTTGTCGAAGTGGCCGATGTTGCAGACAATGGCATTGTGCTTCATCTGCTTCATCGAATCGATGGTGATGAGGTCCATGTTGCCGGTGGAGGTGACGAAAATGTCGGCGGTTTCCACGACGTCTTCGAGCGGAAGTACCTGGAGGCCTTCCATCGCAGCCTGGAGGGCGTTGATCGGATCGATCTCGGTGACAATCACGCGAGCGCCCTGTCCTTGCAGCGACTGCACGCAACCCTTTCCAACATCGCCGTAGCCGAGCACGACGGCAGTCTTGCCACCGATCATCACATCGGTCGCCCGCGAGATCGAATCGACGAGGCTGTGGCGACAGCCGTACAGGTTGTCGAATTTCGACTTGGTGACTGAGTCGTTGACGTTGATCGCCGGGAACAGCAGCTCGCCGTCATCCATCATCTTGTAGAGACGCTTGACGCCCGTGGTGGTTTCTTCGGTGACGCCTTTGATGCCGGCGGCCATGCGGGTCCACTTGCCGTGTTCGGTCTTGAGCGAACGCTGAAGTAGGCCGAGCACGATGGCGAACTCCGGGTTGGAGGCTGACGTCGGGTCGGGCACTTCGCCCGACTTCTCGAACTCGACTCCCTTGTGGAGCAGCATCGTGGCGTCTCCGCCATCGTCGAGGATCATGTTCGGGCCGTCGTAGACCTCACCGTTGGGCCCATCAGGCCAGGTCATCATCTGGTCGGTGCACCACCAGTACTCCTCGAGTGTTTCGCCCTTCCAGGCGTAGACCGGGACACCCTGCGGGTTGTCGACGGTGCCGTTCGGGCCGACAACCGTGGCAGCTGCGGCGTGGTCTTGTGTCGAGAAGATATTGCAGCTCGCCCAGCGCACTTCGGCGCCGAGGGCGTTGAGCGTCTCGATGAGGACCGCCGTCTGAATCGTCATATGCAGCGACCCTGAGATACGGCACCCTGCGAGCGGCTTCGACTCGCCGTACTCCTTGCGAAGAGCCATCAATCCGGGCATCTCGTGCTCGGCGAGCAGCATCTCCTTGCGACCAAACGGTGCGAGATCAAGATCGGCGACGCGAAAGTCTTTGGTCTCGGCGAGGCGAGACAGAGCAGTATCAGACATGAGGACCCTCCTGAGGGTGGAACAGTTCGAACGAACGCCGCAACCATTGCGGCGTCGAAGTTCTCCGAACCGGGCCGGGGCCCTCAGGCGCCGATCGAATCAGCCCGGTGA
>NZ_CAXCAM010000044.1:0-22245 GCF_963980585.1 uncultured Ilumatobacter sp. | reverse complement strand
CCCGAAGTCAGGTCACTGATGTGGGCTCAGCTGGTGTCGGGACTGGGCGACTGGGGGCCCCGATCAACCCCCAACCAAAGCGCCAATCCCAGGCGTCATGAAAATTCCGCCCCACCAACGGCGCCGCGCCGAGAAAAATCTCCGGAGCAGTCCGCTGGAGATTTCGACCCCAGTCGATCGCAACGTAAAAGGCACTCGCCACGCCTGCATACAACGCGACGACCAAGAACCGCTGGAACGACAAACGCACGGTCGACAGGATGCCAGCCCAATGAACGGTGGCTGCGCCGTTTCGAAAACTGTCAGTCCGTGAAGACGGGTGCGCGGTTCTCGAAGCTGGCTGTGACCGCCTCGACCTGGTTCTGCGTACCGACCTGGGCGCGGATCAAGCGGCGCTCTGCCGCGAACTGTTCCGCTGCGCCCTCAGCAGCCATGTTGTTGATCAGTTCCTTCGCTCCGCGCACTGCGCCCGGACTCACCCCAGCGATCTCACGCGCCATCGTCATCGCGTCGGCGTAGGGATCATCGCTGAGCCGAGTGGCCAGGCCGAGGTCAAACGCCTCCGAGCCTGGGAACACCCGGGCGGTGAATGTGAGTTCCTTGGCAATATCAGGACGGACGAGTTTGCCGAGCTGGAAGGTTCCCGTCATGTCCGGCACCAAACCCCAGTAGATCTCGCGCACCGACATCTTCGTATCGGGGTGGACGATGCGAATGTCGGCACCGAGCGCGATCTGGATCCCACCACCCAATGCGTGCCCGTGCACCGCAGCGATGACCGGGACAGGCACTTCTTGCCACACCCAGCAGACCTGCTGCGCGAGGTGAGTGATTCGGCCTTCGGTCATGTCTCCGGCATTGCCGGTCGACCGGCCCTCCGAGTCGTCGTTGCCTGCGATTGCCTGCATCGACGCCATATCGAGGCCCGCACAGAACGACTTACCCTCGCCTGACAGCACGACGACCCGCACACCGGGTTCGGTCTTCAGCTGCTCGCCAGCCTCGGCCAGGGCAGTGAACATCGCCGGGTCGAGCGCGTTGCGCTTGTCGGGGCGGTTCATTTTGACGTCGGCGATTCCCGCCTCGATGGTGATGGTGACTCGATCAGACATGGACACAGTCTCGCGCCAGCTCAGCATCCACAACGAAGTGACGGGATCAAGCAACCGCCCACACGTGCCGATGACCAAGAATGAACAAAGCACCCGGGTTTCCGGCACCCACGCTCCCTGCCCCCAGCATCAGGCCCGTCGCGCCTGCCTCAGTGGCGCCGAGCCCGACCCCATTCGCCATGCCAACCGACGCTCCGGTGAACCTGCCGGCGCCATCCGCGGCACAACCGCTGACAGCTCCAAGCCTTCCCGACGTTGCGGTGCCAGCACTGCCGCTTGCCGGCGACGTCACATCGTCCCCACCTCCCCCCACCCCTCACGGTGAGCCTGATCCACAAACAAACGCCAACGAAGATTCGCCGAATTCCCACGCAAAGGCACGACGTTCTCGGGCTGGCAAGTTCCTCGCCGTGTTGCTGCTCGTCGGTGCCGGCGCGATCGCATTCGTCGGCTTCACCGGCATGGCGGACGACAACCCGGAAGGAACGTCGGAACCGGAACCGGTCGCCCCGGCCCCAACCTCCCCACTCGTCGCTCCGATCAATGATGCTGAGGCCGTCGTCGATCAGATCAATGACAACCGTGTTGAAGAAGAGGTGCTCGAGGAGCTCGATCTCGGGCCGCTCGGCGATGTGCCGGTTGCTGAAGCTCCGGGCCCCGAGGCAGATGTGGTCGAAGACGACGGGGTCGCCGTGGTGAGTACGCCGACCTTCATGTACCGCGTGCAACGCGGTACGGCGATTGAGCAGGCGATCGTGGTCGACGCATCATCGGGTAACCGCGAGGTGTTCGACGGCTCCACCTACGTCCGCATCGTCGATGGTGTTGTGTACTCAACTACCGATCCCGACGCTTCATGGATCGTCGACCCCGTTGCTGCACCGTCAGAGCCATTAGCCAGCCTCACTGCGATGGTCAATCTCGAACATGCCCTGCCCGCCGGGCTCCTCGAAGCTGTGGCTGTCTCGGCGGTGCAGGATGAGAACGGCACCGGCCGCTATCTCTTCATCGACAGCGAACTGGCGATGGCAGCAGGCGATGCCCGAGCCGCCTGGCTCACTTCGTGGGGTTTCGATGCCACCATCGAACCCACCGCGACCGAGGGCTTCATCGATGGCGTGCCCGATACGGCACTCCCCGGCATGATCCTCGTGTCGATCGTGAGCGACGACGACGGCGTCGTCACCTCATTGACCATCGATGCTCCCGGAATCGGTGAGTCCGTTTCGTACCGACTCGAAGCAGGCGCAACAGAGCCGGTCACCATTGGGATCCCCGCCTCCATCACGGAGTGAGGCAAACCACTACTTCCAGCGGACGAGCTCGCGATCGATCTCAGCGAGAGACCGGACGCCGCTCAGCGCCATCGTTCGCTCGAGGCCCTCACGCATGAAGTCGAGCATGTGGGCGACGCCGCGTTCGCCGCCTGCTCCAAGTGCATAGAAGTACGGACGACCGATCGAGACCGCGTCAGCGCCCAGCGCGATCGCCATCGCTGCTTGCACCGGCATGATCACCATCGATCAGGTGATCCCAGAAGAATTCGTGAGCGAGTTTGGCCGCCATCGCCACGAGCGACGGTTCAGAAAGGCTTCAGCACTGGCGTTCCTGATTCTGCTGTGCCAGCTTGATCGGGATTTCGGCGGCAACGCGAGCGCCGGCAGCACCGTCACTGGCCTCACGATCAACGCACCGGCTGTTGACGAACTGGTCGCCTACTCGGCGCCTCGACGGACTCACTGAGAATCAATGCTCCCGCCGCACTCGTAGAAAGGCCACTATTCAGACCAGGTTTGTGTCGAAAGCTCAAGGGAACAGGTACCCACTTCGGGCAACCTTTCTGCGATCCAGGCATCAACCTTGGCGAGATAGTCGACACTCCCGGGACCCAGGTCCCAGCCCGGCGGATACTGTCCGGAGTAGCCATTCATCGTTGGCAAATCGATCTCATGTGCGATCAACATTGCGCTGACAATTGAGATGTTCACATCCTCCAGTTCTGCGTCGGTGACGTAAAAGATCTCGCATTGCTCTGGCGGCGGACCGACAGAGGCAAGCATTGCGAGCTGGTCGGATCGATCGAACTGGCGGGAAATCGTCGCAGTGTTGAGTTGCTCCAGACAGACCAAACCGATCAAGACAATGACCACCGAGGCGAGGCTGCGTCGCTGACCATGGTCGATTTCCTCGCCATCGACTGTTGGCGTCGAATCCTCTGCGTGGACCTCGTCGCCTCGAGCAGACATCCAGCACGCGATCGTCAAGCACGCGAGCATCGATGCCACAATCTCGATTCGGCCGAACAAGCGGAGAGCAGACGCTCCAGGAACAAATCGGTGCAACCACGCCCACGCTCCGCCGAATTCGAACTGAATCGGCGAGACCACCGCAATGGCGGTGGCAACGCCGAGCGCCGCGCCAATTCGAGCGACTCCGTCGCGACGGCTCAAGGCGCCGCTACGTGCCGATGCACGCACTGCCACGAGCCGAATCAGTGCGACGGTGCAGATCGCCGACGTGATCAACAACAGAGGAGTTGGGGCGACGGCGCGATTAAGCGCATCCAGACGTCCGTCACCATCGAGCAACGGCTCGATCAGCCACCCCCACATGACGTTGTGGCGACCGACGTTAATGAGATCGAGCGGCCGCGGGGCCAATCCCGCGACATCGTCATAGGTGCGGAAGTCGCTGTCATCAAGCACCGCTAAGTAGGTGGCGAAGAAGGGCACCAGGCCGACTGTCAGACCGCCGAGCGACGCGGCGCCCATCGCCCACCGAGAGCAGATCGTTCGCCAGACGACACCGAGTCCATCTTGCACAGCGACCACCGCCGTAAGTATCAGGACGAAGAGAGCACCGAGGAAGACGGTGTACCACCCAAAGTAGTACGTCGACCAGAGCAGCAGCCCGACCAACATGCCACCGACCGCGCTCCCGGCAAGACGCCATCGAACGTCGCTGACTCGCCACGCAGCCGTGAAGACAAGCACGACGAGGGACACGATGTTGATGGCATAGATCTGCGGGTGACCAGTGTCGATGAAGATGTTGTTCGCAAAGACCCCGGCGAGCGCGAGCAAGCACGTCGGCAGCAGGTTGAGCCCCAGGTAGCGATGCATCAGCGTGAACAGCGAAGCAAAGCCGACGGCAGTAAGCGCTACCAACGTGAGTTGGAACGCGACGAACTGGTCGAAGCCGACCAACCGAAGCGGCGCGTACAGGACAATGTCGAGCGCAAAGGTGTCGGAGTAGCCGAGCGTGTCGCGTGCGGGAGCAAACATGTCGGGCGAGCGCCAGCTCGCCTCGCCGTGAAGGACCCGCCACCAATGTTCGTGCAGGAAGATGATCAGTCGGGCGTCGCCGCGATAACCAGTGATCGTATCAAAGCCACTGAAGACCGGATCGCGAAAGAACCAGAGAGCGCCAAGCAGCCAGACCGACACGCCGACCCACAGCGGGCGCCGTCGAAGACGCTCACGCAGCATGGGCAAAGGCATCCGCCGAACGCTAGCGCCCGAGGTGCTTCCCAGCCGCCGGGCGGTCGCGAAATGGCACCACTACTTCCAGCGGACGAGCTCGCGATCGATCTCAGCGAGAGACCGGACGCCGCTCAGCGCCATCGTTCGCTCGAGGCCCTCACGCATGAAGTCGAGCATGTGGGCGACGCCGCGTTCGCCGCCTGCTCCAAGTGCATAGAAGTACGGACGACCGATCGAGACCGCGTCAGCGCCCAGCGCGATCGCTTTGACGATGTCGCTCCCCCGCCGCACGCCGCCGTCACAGATAATCGTGCCGTTGTCACCAATTTCTTGTCGCACCGGTTCGACGAGCGAGATCGGTGCGGGAGCGTCGTCGAGTTGACGCCCTCCGTGGTTCGAGAGGCCGATGCCCTCGACGCCCATCGCGACGGCCTGCTTTGCGTCAGCGACGGTCTGGATCCCCTTGAGCACGATCGGCCCGTCCCAGATCGATCGAAGCCAGTCGATGTCGTCCCACGACAACGCCTGGTCGAACTGGCGTGCAACATGTTCTGCGAGCGACACCGCGGTACTGCCGTCCTCGTCGTTCTTGCCGACAACGTTGGCGAAGGTGATGGGCTCGTTGCGCAGGAAGTCGATGGTCCACGACGGGTGGATCGCACCGTCGACGAGCGTGCCGACACCGATCTTGGGCGGCAGCGTCATTCCTCGCCGCACATCGCGTTCGCGTCGCCCCAGGACGGCCGTGTCGACGGTCAACCAGATTGCTGTGAAGCCCGACGCCTTGGCTCGCTCGATCAGGTCTTTGACGAGCCCGCGGTCCTTCCAGGTGTACACCTGGAACCATTTCTCGCCGTCGCTGACCGCAGCCACTTCCTCGATCGAGCGAGTCCCCATGGTGGAGAGCGACCACGGCAGCCCAGCCTGGGCTGCGGCGCGCGCCACGGCCAACTCTCCCTGGGAGTGAGCGATGCGGGTGAACCCGGTCGGCGCCAAGATCAGTGGCATCGCTGCCGGTCGGCCAAAGATCGTGGTCGACGTATCGATGTTGCTCACGTCTCGGAGCACGCGCGGCTTGAATTCGATGTCAGCGAACGTGGTGACGTTGCGGGCAAGTGTCCGCTCGTCCTCCGCTCCCCCATCGATGTAGTCGAACACCCCGAACGGAAGTCGCCGCTTGGCTATCCGACGGTAGTCGTCGATACACGCCGCCTTCTTGAGACGCCGTTCGACCGGATCACGCGTGATCGAATCAAACTGCACGACCGAACGAAACGTCTTCAGCATTCCCATCAACGGCAGGCTACGACGCTCCGGCACTCCGAACCGCAGGCAGGTGGGACACAACCCGGGCAGCGCAGACAACGATGTCAGTCGACCAGGCGCAAGCCTGAAGGAGTCATGCTCGGCTCCGCCTGCGGCAAATCGACGACGAACTCGGTGCGGTGCGCCGGAAACAGGTGCTCACTGACCAGCACCGGCTCACCTTTGCGATCCGTGGTGACGCGTTGACAACGCAGCAGCGGTGAGCCGACTTGGATCCCGAGCAGCTTCGCATCTGCGGGCTCCGCTGAATCGGCGCCAATGGTCTGCGTGGCTCCGCGCAGTTCGATGTCAAGCAACTCATAGAAGGGGCGTTGCTCGACGTCGGTGCGTGACAGGCTCGCGCCGAGGTCAGCGGGACACCAGACGGTCACGACGGCAAATGGCTCGCCGTCAGCGAGATTGACTCGCTTGACTCGCAGCACCTGATCGGTCCGGAGCAACTTACGAACTCGCGCCGGCGGTTGTTCGAATGCAAACTCGCTGACCTTGCGCTCGCTGATCTTGCCCACACCTTCGACCTGTGACTCGATCGTGCCAAGCGATGTGAGGCTCTGACGCACTGGTTCGGTTGCAACGAACCACCCGAATCCTTGACGTGCCGCGATCAACCCATCATCTCGGACGAGTTCGAGAGCTCTGCGCACCGTGACCCGGGATGCAGCGAACTCCGCGGACATCTCTGCCTCGGATTGCAGCACGGTCCCTGGGGGCGAGCTACGTGCCCGCTCGCGCAGTTCGTCTGCGATCTCTTGGTACCGAATCCGCCTCACGTCTGCACCAACTCGATTCGGTTGCCGAACGGGTCGAAGACATGGCACCGAGTGAGGCCCACAATCTCGTTGTTCCATGTCGCATCAAGGCTGCTGCTCTCGATGAAGCTCGTGAGATTGTCCATCGTCAGCGCCGGGTGTGCCTTGTTCGCAGCGACAAACGATTCCTCCGCGCCGACGTGCACCCGCACATCTCCGGCTTCAAACCACGCGCCACCGCGCGCTGCGAGTCGGGGCGGCTTCGGCACCTCGGACAAACCCAACACGCCGACATAGAACGCTCTGGCGTCGTCTTCGGCTCCGTTTGGGATGGCGAGTTGAACGTGATCGATGCCAACCCATTCCGGTGCGACTCGCCCCTGCGGGTCGCTCGAAGCGTTCGTGGGGTGCTTTGCCGAACTCATGAACTTGTATTATAGTTGTCTACATGGCTTCTGTGAGTGCAACTACCCCCATCGAACTGGTCGAGCGTGTCTACGCCGCCCTTCCAGGCAACGTCGAAATCGCCCGCGACCGCCTGAATCGGCCGCTGACACTGACGGAAAAGATCCTCGTCAACCACCTCGCCGACCCTCAAAACCAGGAACTCGAACGTGGTGACAGCTACGCCGACTTCCACCCGGACCGCGTCGCGATGCAGGACGCAACAGCGCAAATGGCACTCCTCCAATTCATGACCGCCGGTCTTCCCGAAGTGGCCGTGCCCTCGACGGTCCACTGCGATCACCTGATTCAGGCCAAGGTCGGCGCGAAGATCGACCTCGGCGTCGCGGTCGACACCAACGCCGAGGTGTACGACTTCCTCAAGTCCGTCAGCGCCAATTATGGCATCGGATTCTGGGGCCCCGGCTCAGGGATCATCCATCAGGTCGTCCTCGAGAACTACGCCTTCCCCGGCGGCATGATGATCGGCACTGACAGCCATACCCCCAACGCTGGCGGGCTCGGCATGGTCGCCATTGGAGTCGGCGGCGCTGACGCCGTTGACGTGATGACCGGTTTCGCCTGGAACGTCAAGTGGCCAAAGGTCATCGGCGTGAAGCTCACCGGCACGCTCTCCGATTGGAGTAGCCCGAAGGATGTCATCCTCGAAGTCGCCCGCCAACTCACAGTCAAAGGCGGCACTGGGGCGATCGTTGAGTACTTCGGCGCCGGCGCCGATTCGATCTCTGCAACCGGCAAGGCCACCATCTGCAACATGGGCGCTGAGATCGGCGCCACGACGTCGGTGTTCGGCTACGACCAGAACATGAGCCAGTACCTCAAGGCCACCGGCCGCGAGGCCATCGCGGACGCCGCTGACAAGGTGTCCGATCACCTCCGCGCCGATGATGGCGCCGGCTACGACCAGCTCCTCGAAATCAACCTCGATGATCTCAAGCCACTGATCAACGGACCGCATACGCCCGATCTGGCCCACAAGGTGGGCGCCGGTGTCGGCGAAGCAGCACGGGCCAACGACTGGCCACTCGTTCCTTCAGCCGCACTCATCGGTTCGTGCACCAACTCCTCCTACGAGGACATCACCCGCGCCGCTTCGATCGCACGCCAGGCCGCTGCCAAGGGTCTCACCGCAAAAATTGACTTGATGATCACACCCGGGTCCGAGCAAACCCGCGCGACCATCGAACGCGATGGCTTACTTGCCGACCTCGAAGCCATCGGCGCCACGGTGCTTGCCAACGCGTGCGGCCCTTGCATCGGGCAGTGGAGCCGCCCCGAGTCGATCACGAGCGCGTCCAACACGATCGTCACGTCCTTCAACCGCAACTTCCCCAAGCGCAACGACGGCTCGCCCAACACCCTTGCATTCGTCACCTCACCGGACACGGTGATGGCGATTGCGCTGTCGGGGCGCCTCGATTTCGATCCGACGGTCGACACGATCACTGCACCCGACGGCACCGAGGTCAGTCTCGATGCACCGGTTGGCCAGATTCTTCCCGACGCCGGCTATGACCCTGGCGAAGACACGTTCACCGCTCCGCCAGCCGATGGCCACGACGTGCCAATTGCCGTGAGCCCCACCTCCGACCGCCTGCAGTTGCTTGAGCCGTTCGAACCAGTGTCGCTCGATCGCTACAGCGGCCTGCCGGTGCTCGTCAAGGCACAGGGCAAGTTCACCACCGACCACATTTCGATGGCCGGTCCCTGGCTGAAGTATCGGGGCCACCTCGAGAACATCTCGGGCAACCTCTACCTCGGCGCGGTGAACGCGTACGAGGGCTACGAAGTCGGCTTCGGCAAGAACCAACTCACCGGCGAGACGCAGCGTTTCCCCGAGATCGCCAAGGAATACCACGAGGCGGACCAAGCATGGATCGTCATCGGCGACGAGAACATGGGTGAAGGTTCGAGCCGCGAGCACGCGGCCATGGAGCCTCGCTTCCGGATGGGGCTCGTGGCGATCGCACGCAGCTTTGCCCGTATCCACGAGACCAACTTGAAGAAGCAGGGCATGGTTCCGCTCACGTTTGCCGACCCGGCCGACTACGACAAGATCGGCGAAGACGACCGCATCAACGTGGTGTCGTTGCCGCCAGTTCCAGGCGAGACCGTGCGGTGCGAGATCGTCAAGTCCGACGGCACCGTCGTTCCCTTCGAGTGCAACCACACGTTCAGCCCCGAACAGGTCGAGTGGTTCGAGGCTGGCTCCGCACTCAACATCATTCGCCGGAAGTCGCAGGGCTGATCACGGCCGACAGATTGGATCGACGCCCCCAGCCATGACGACACGACACGACCAAGTGATTGGCGTCGTCTGGCTGGCGGTCGTCGCTGTCTTCGTCGCGGCG
The DNA here is from genome assembly GCF_963980585.1 of uncultured Ilumatobacter sp. Taxonomy (NCBI): domain Bacteria; kingdom Bacillati; phylum Actinomycetota; class Acidimicrobiia; order Acidimicrobiales; family Ilumatobacteraceae; genus Ilumatobacter; species uncultured Ilumatobacter sp. Next base: position 12,760 of record NZ_CAXCAM010000044.1, on the reverse strand, counting down.
ATGATCGCCGGACTCATCCAAGTCGTCGGCAACACGACCGCGAGCATGGTGTACCGATGGGCGATGGCACTGCTTTTCCTCGGCAGCTCGCTCGCCTGGCTCACCGCATACCACCAATCCGCGCTGCGCCGCTTCTTCAAACGATGAGCGCCGCCGATCTCCGACCCGTCAGAGTTCGCAGCTGATCACCAAACTTCACGAGTGACGGATCTGTCGGCATCCCCGGTGCGGCAGCTGATGCGCGACCGCGACTACCGCAACTTCTTGGTGGCGAACATCCTGTACACCGGGGTCAACGGCACACTGCGGTTCGCTTTCATCTGGCTCATCGTCACCCTGACCGACTGGGAGTCAGCCGAAGGACTTGTGGCAATCGCCCTCGGACTCCCCGCGATGCTGCTGTCGCTGCCAGCAGGCGCTTGGTCAGATCGCGTCGACCGCAAAGCCCTGTACATCACCTGGACGTCAGTCACAGCAGGGGCGATGGCGCTCTTTACCGCAGTGATCGCGACCGGCAACGCGACACCAATCATCACGGGCCTCGCTGCTGTGGTGATCGGAACGTCAATCAGCGTCAACTCGCCAAACGTCCAGGCGATCGTTCCGTTGCTCGTCCCCAAGAAGCACCTCATGAACGCTGTCGCGTTGCAGAATGGCGCCGGTCAAGCTGCCGGCTTCGGTGGCCTTGTGTTGGGCGGGTTGGCAATCGAACTGCTCGGCGATGCCGGCGGGTTCGCGCTCCTCACAGTGCTGACCGCCGCGTCGGTGTTCATCATCGCCCGCGTGATCATTCCCAATGACGCCGCCATCGACACCGAAATACGGGCTGGCATGATCAGCTCGATCGTCGCGGGAGCCAAGTTCGGTCTCGGCCGCGATCCGTTGCGGACCTTGCTGCTCCTCTCGGTCATGCTCGGTGGTTCGTTCAGCGTGATGCAGATCTCGATGCCACGTGTCGTCGAAGACGTCTACGGTCGCGACGCCGGGGTCGCGGGCGTCGTGCTCGGCGCTTTCGGTATTGGGATGCTGATCAGTTCGGTGGCTGTTTCGCGCCGTCGTGCGATGCGACACGGCTGGAATATCACGCTGTTCATTGGCATCGGTCTTGGCCTGGGGCAGTTCGCGCTGAGTTTCGCCGCCAACGAGTGGGTCGCGATGTTGGTGATGCTGGCGTGGGGCCTGAACGCTGGCATCGCCATGGCGAGCCACCGAACGCTGATGCAGACCAACACCCCACCCGAGATGATGGGCCGGGTCATGGGCCTGATGATGCTCGGGTTCTCGGGATCACTACCGATCGGCGCGGTGACCTCGAGTGTGCTCGCACCGCAACTCGGGCCTCAGATGACGATGCGCGTCGTTGGTGCAGCGACCATGGTCGTCACCATGGCGCTGACGTTCAGACGCTCCATCGTCGACCTGCGTTGACCTCGATTCAGGCGCGGCGACCGGCTTCGACATCGTTCAGATCGAGGTGGTTGCGCATGTATTGATTGGTCGCATCACTCTGTGGCACGAAGTCCCACGCCTCGAAACGACCCTGCCGCAGCGCCCGGTCGACGGTGGCGCGCGACTGTTGGTTCGAGCGCACCGCAGCGTTGATGGTGCCCGGGTCCCATCGCTCGAAGATCTCGGCCTCGAAAGCCGCCACCATCGTTGCATGCTCCGGACTCAGCGCAAGGTTACGTAGCTCACTCGGGTCGACATCCAGGTCGTACAACTGGGCCGGGTCTGGTTGCGACCAAATGTACTTCCACGGTCCGCGACGGATCATGAAGATCGGAGCGATCGCGCCTTCACCGAGGTACTCCCCCACCACGGTTCTGTGCTCAATCCCGGGGCGATTGAAGAGCGGAACGAGACTCGCCCCGTCCATCTCATCGGGGATCTCGACGTCAGCTAACTCGAGCAACGTGGGTGCCAGGTCGAGGAGACCGGCGTGTGACGCGTTGACGGACGGCCGCACCCCCGGGCAATTGACAATGAGCGGGATCCGAGCGCTGTGCTCGAAGAAGTTCATCTTGTACCAGAGGCCGCGCTCGCCGAGCATGTCGCCGTGATCGGCGGTGAAGACCACGACAGTGTTCTCGCGCATGTTGTGGCGGTCGAGTACCTCGATCATGTTGCCGACATGATCATCGACGTAGCTGATGTTGGCCAGATATGCGTGCCGAGCGTCGCGAACCTGATCGTCGGAAAGCTGGGCCGTGTCGGCACCGATGACGTTGCGGAGACGACGACTGTGTGGATCAACCTGAGCGTCGGGCAGGTCGCTGACCGTCGGCATCGGGATCTCGTCGTCGGTGTAGAGATCCCAGAACTGCTGCCGAGCAACGTACGGATCGTGCGGGTGCGTGAACGACGCGGTCATCATCCATGGTCGAGGATCTGCAGTCCTTGCGAGGTCACGCAACTGACGAACCGCGTGATGGGCGACGTCGTCGTCATAGTCGAGTTGGTTCGACACGTCGACCACGCCGGCTTGCACGACCGAATCCATGTTGTGAAACCACCAGTCGAACCGACCGTCTGGGTCGCCCCAGTTTGGGGTCCAACCGAAGTCGGCCGGGTAGATGTCTGTCGTCAACCGCTCTTCGAATCCGTGCAGTTGGTCCGGGCCGACGAAGTGCATCTTGCCAACGAGCGACGTCTGGTAGCCAGCGGCGCGGAGGTGATGCGCAAAGGTCGGAATGCTCGATGGGAATTCGGACGCGTTGTCGTAGGCGCCAATCTTGCTGTTGAGTTGCCCACTCATCATCGCGAAGCGAGCGGGAGCACAGAGCGGACTATTGCTGTACGTGCTGGTGAAGTTGACGCCCGACGCTGCGAGCCGGTCGATGTTCGGCGTCTTGGCTGGGCCACCGTGGAACGAGAGGAATGGTGCCGACAGTTGGTCGGCCATAATCAGCAGAATGTTCGGCTGATCCTTCACCGACGTCCACCCTCGACAACGTCGCTGCGGTAGACCTCGGTGTGGTCAGGCGGCAGCGGATCGTTGCCAAGGATCAGGTCGGCTGCCTTCTCGGCGATCATCATTGTCGGGGCGTACGTGTTTCCGTTGCTCACGTTCGGCATGCACCCCGCGTCGACCACGCGAAGTCCTTGCGTGCCCCACACCTGCATCGTGGACGGGTCGAGCACGGCCATCGGGTCGCTCTGCGGTCCGATCTTGGTCGTACAGGAGGGGTGCAGTGCCGTCTCGGAGTCTTTGGCCACCCAGGCCATGATCTCCTCATCGGTCTCGACGGCAGGTCCCGGCGAGATCTCACCAGCGTTGAGCGGTTCGAACGCCGGTTGCGTCAGGATCTTCCGCGCCGTTCGCACCGCTTCGATCCACTCCCGACGATCTTGCTCAGTGCTGAGGTAGTTGAACTGCACCGCCGGATGTTTCGATGCATCGCGCGACGTAATCTTCACCGTGCCCCGAGCGTCGGAGTACATCGGGCCGACATGCACTTGATAGCCGTGCTCGATTTTCGCACGACTACCGTCGGGCCTGCTTGGCGACGATCCGTCGTAACGAATCGCGATCGGCAAGAAGTGAAACATCAAGTTCGGGTACGACTCGTTCGGATTGCTCTTGACGAACGCGCCGGCTTCGAAGTGATTTGACGAGCCCGGTCCCCGCCGGAACAACCACTGCAGACCGATCCACGGCTTCTTCCAGTGCGCGAGGTGCGGTTGAATCGACACCGGCTCCTTGGACTCGTATTGGATGTAGACCTCGAGGTGGTCCTGCAGGTTCTCACCGACGCCCGGCACGTCCGCAACGACGGGGATACCGAGCGACTCCAGGTGCTGACGATCACCGACGCCAGACAGTTGAAGCAACTGCGGACTGTTGAACGCGCCCCCGCACAGCACCACTTCGCGTCCCTCGATCCTCGACACGCCGCGTCCGAAGAAGCCACCGACGCCAAGCTTGCGGACCTCGACACCCGTGGCTCGCTCTGGCTGCTCCGGGTCCTCGAACACCACCTTGTTGACCTGAGCCCGCGTCATCAGAGTCAAATTCGGGCGGTCAAGCACCGGATGGAGGTAGGCGCGCGCTGCGCTGAGACGGCGGCCGCGCAGGACGTTCTTGTCAAACGGGCCGAATCCCTCCTGCCGATAGCCATTGACGTCGTCGGTGCGGTGAAAGCCCGCTTCGACGCCGGCCGCGAGCCATGCGTCAAAGAGCGCGTTGTTCGCGGGCCCACGTTCGAGCACGAGCGGACCGTCATCGTTGCGGAGCCCGGGGTGCTCGGGCTCTTCGCCAGCAAGACAGGTCTCCATCCGTTTGAAGTACGGCAGGCAGTGCGCCCAGTCCCATTGTTCCAAGCCGGGAATGGAACCCCACTTGTCGTAGTCCATCGGGTTGCCCCGCTGGAAGATCATCCCGTTGATGCTGCTCGATCCGCCGAGCACCTTGCCCCTCGCGTGGTAGACACGGCGTCCGTCCATGAAGGGCTCCGGCTCGGACTCGTACTTCCAGTCGTAGAACCGGCTGCCGATTGGGAAGGCAAGCGCGGCGGGCATGTGGATGAAGACATCCCATTTCCAGTCGCGTCGGCCTGCCTCGATGACCAGCACCTCGTTGGACGGATCGGCACTCAGTCGGTTCGCGAGCGCGCACCCAGCGGATCCGCCACCAACAATGATGTAGTCGTACACCGGCCCAGTCTGCCAGTGCGCGGGTGTTGATCAGTCGAGTCTGCGCAGAGCCTCACAAAATGCGTCGTCGCTCCGGGTCCTCCGTGGTTCGCATGAGCATCGTGCGCAAAATGTTCGCACGGTCCACACGCCGTCTCCGTTCAGTCAGCGTCGATGGCGGCGCGTACTTCGGCGACGTACTCGCCGACGCTGTCTGGCCCTGTCTCCATGAGCCGGCGCACCACTGACGCCCCCTGGATCACTCCGTCGGCAACTCGGGTGGCCTGGTATGCCTGCTCGGCGTTCGACACGCCGACACCAACCAGCACCGGCTTGTCGGTGATTGCCTTGAGCCGCGCGGCCAAGTCGGTTGCTGTTTCGGCGAGCGATGACCGTTCGCCCGTGACGCCGAGCAATCCCACTGAGTAGATGAATCCGCGGGCTCGCTCAGCGACCCGCGGCAGTCGATCATCCGGGGCCGTTGGAGCTGCGAGCATGATCGCCTCGATGCCGTGAGCCTCGGCTGCCGTGCACCACGGGTCGGATTCTTCAAGCGGCAGGTCGGGCAGGATGGCCGCAGCGACACCCGCACGCTGGAGGTTTGCCGCGAACCGTTCAGGTCCGGGGTGATGCACCAGGTTGTAGTAGGTCATCACCGCGAGCGGGATCTCCACGTCGAGACCTGGCACCTCATCGAGCACTGACTGCGGTGTCACCCCAGCTTCGAGAGCAGCCTGTGACGCCTGCTGGATGACCGGGCCATCCATCACCGGATCGGAGAACGGGATACCTATCTCGACAGCATCGGCACCGTTCGCAGCGCACGCCCGAATTGCATCTTGCCAACCGGGATATCCACCGGTGATGTACGGGACGAGCAGTTTGCGACCGGCTTCGCGCTTGGCCCGGAACTCAGTTTCGAGACGCCCAGGCATCAGACGTTGCCGTCCGCATCGGCGAGAATATCCATCATCTGCGCGACGTCCTTGTCGCCGCGTCCCGACAAGTTCATCAACACGGTCTGGCCTTGCATGCGGGGCGCCTCACGCGAAATCCACGCAACGGCGTGCGCACATTCGAGCGCCGGGATGATGCCTTCGGTTTCTGACAGCAACCGGAATCCGGCAATGACCTCATCGTCGGTGACACTCGGGTACTCGGCCCGCCCAATGGAGGCGAGATAGGAGTGCTCAGGGCCGACGCCGGGATAGTCGAGGCCCGCTGAGATCGAAAGCGCCTCTTCCACCTGGCCGTATTCGTCCTGCATCAAGTTGCTGCGCATGCCGTGCACAACGCCGGGCACACCCTTGCCGATTGCCGCTCCACCAGCCGGCTCGACGCCAACCAAGCGGACACCCGGCTCGTCGACGAACCCGCTGAAGATTCCCATCGCATTCGAGCCGCCACCGACACAGGCCACGACAACATCGGGCAGTGCGCCCGTGAGATCGCTGATCTGCGTGTGCGCTTCGTCGCCAATGATCGACTGGAATTGGCGCACCATGTAGGGGTACGGGTGCGGCCCAACGACTGAACCCAGGCAGAAGTGGGTGTCGCCAACGTTGGCAACCCAGTGCCGCATTGCCTCGTTGACGGCATCTTTCAGCGTGCGGCTGCCGCTGTGGACGGATTCGACTTCGGAGCCGAGCAGCTTCATGCGAAAGACGTTGAGTGCCTGACGTTCCACATCAACGGCACCCATGTACACCTTGCATTCGAGCCCCATGAGCGCCGCAGCAGTAGCGCTGGCGACACCGTGCTGACCAGCACCGGTATCGGCCACAATGCGCTTCTTACCCATGCGCTTCGCAAGCAACGTCTGGCCGATCACGTTGTTGATCTTGTGCGAGCCCGTGTGGTTGAGGTCCTCACGTTTCAGGATCAGTCGGATGCCAAGCTGAGCGCTGAGGTTCTTGCATTCGGTCATGATCGACGGGCGTCCGGAGTAGAGACGGTGCACCTCGTCGAGTTCGGAGCGAAACGATGGATCTGCCCACGCCTCGTTAAAGGCCGCTTCGAGCTCCTGACATGCAGGCACCAGCGTTTCGGGAACGAAGCGGCCACCGAAGTCGCCGAAACGACCTGTGTTGTCCGGGGGCGCCGACAATGTGTCCGGATTCGTACTCATTGGGACCGCAGGGTACTGACTGGTCCGGCAGCGACCCCAGTCGATCTCAGCTATTCAACATCCCAGTCGTAGGGCAGGTTGTCATCGCCTCGGTACTGCTCCGATGCGTGCGCCTTCGCGTTCTCGATGAAACGCTTGACAGCCATCGCGTCCTTTTTGCCTGGCGACTTCTCGACGCCGCTCGCCACATCGACACCCCACGGTTGCACCTCTTGGACCGCTGCATCCACGTTCTCGGGCGTGAGGCCTCCGGCAAGGATCAGCTTCATCGAGTCAGGCGCGTCCCCGGCGATCGACCAATCGAAGACCTTCCCGCTGCCAGGACTGGGCGCGTCGAGCAAGATCATGTCAGTGCCGTAGGTATCGGCTTTGGGGAGGTTCTCGTCGTCCGAGCCGAATGCCTTGATCACCCAGCGGAAATGACCCGCAATCTCACGCGTCTGCGCCGGGGTCTCGCGACCATGAAGCTGCACAGCTTTGACCCCGGCCTTGTGCGCCAGCTCGACCACTCGCGACGGGAGTTCGTCTCGGAAGACACCGACCGTGAGAATCTCGGGCGGGAGCCGACGGGTGATGTCGTACACCTTCTGCGGCGCGACCTGGCGAGTCGACGGCGCAAAGATAAACCCGACGGCATCGGCGCCCATGGCAACCGACAGCAATGCGTCGTCTTCGTTGGTGATGCCACAGATCTTGACGAACATGAGATGGCTCAACGTACCCGTCGCCGAACCGTCGGCGCGGGATCAGTACTGTGATCACATGACGCGCCTCGACAAGATCGACCTCGATGCCTCCCTCGGCAAGCGCGAATACAACGAGCGCCTTGCTGCAGCGCAGCAACGATTTCTCGAACTCCGGCTCCAATTGGGCGGCCAGACCACCAACGGCAAGATCGGCCCAGGGCTTCTGGTCGTGATGGAGGGTTCCGACGCCGGCGGAAAGGGTGGAGCGATCAAACGGTTGGTCCAGCTCCTCGACCCTCGGCACTACAGCGTCTACAGCTACGCGGCTCCAAGCTCACGCGAATTGCGTCACCACTTTCTCTGGCGCTTCTGGTCGAAGGTCCCTGGGCGCGGCGGGATGTGCGTTTTCGACCGCAGCTGGTACGGCCGGGTGCTCGTCGAACGCGTCGAAGGCTTCGCAACACCGACCGAATGGAATCGGGCATACGACAAGATTGTCGACTTCGAACGCGGCCTGGTCGTCGAAGGCGTCATCGTCATCAAGTTCTGGATGCAAGTCAGCCCGAAGGAGCAACTCAACCGATTCGAGAGCCGTGCAGACGACCCGCTGCGACAATGGAAATTGACCGACGAGGACTGGCGCAACCGGAAGAAGCGTGAAAAGTACGACGAAGCCGCCGAGGACATGCTCGAGCGGACTGATCACGAGGATGCGCCGTGGAATCTGATTGCCGGCGACCAGAAGAGGTGGGCGCGAATTGCCGTCCTCGAAACGACAATCAGCCGAGTCGAAGAGGGCATCCGGCTCTGGAACGAGCGATCGGACTGATCCCGCCATGGGCGTGCAATCTCGTGCGTGATTCAACCGTCAGCGCAGTACTGACGTCAAGAGCAGGCTGGTCTCGCTGTTCACCACGCCGTCAACGGCTCGGATCTGTCCGAGTACGCGGTCGAAGTTTCCCAATGAGATCGTTCGCACCTCGCCGACGAGGTCCGAACCGCCGTTCGCGGTGTGCTGCGAGTGAATCGCGGGCAGCCCGCGGAGCTTTCTGATCACGCCTCGCGATCTCGCGCTCACTCAGCACGCAGCCTGGCCGAGTGACGTCGGGGTCGGGCCCAACCGTCACTCAGTCACGGCAGTCCGGCCGCTGTCTGGCAGGCTGACCCAATGAAACAATTCAGCGGACGTGTGGTCGCTATCACCGGTGCAGCATCGGGCATCGGCCGGGCGCTGGCCACCGATCTGGCGTCGCGCGGCGCTCATCTCGCGCTTGCCGACCTTGATGCGATTGGACTTGCCGAAACCGTTGGCATGTGCGAGGGCCACGGGGTCAAGGTCACTTCCGCCACGGTTGACGTTGCTGATCGTGCCGAAATGTTCGCCTGGGCCGACACGGTCGCCGACCTGCACGGCTCGGTCAACATGATCGTCAACAATGCCGGCGTCAATCTCGCCGCCACTGCCGCCAAGCAGTCGATCAGCGACTTCGAATGGGTGATGGACATCGACTTCTGGGGCGTCGTGCATGGCACACAAGCCTTCCTCCCACATCTTCACCGGGCTGACGAAGGCCATGTGGTCAACATCTCGAGTGTCTTTGGTCTGGTCAGTATTCCCGGGCAGTCCGCCTACAACTCCGCCAAATTTGCGGTACGCGGGTTCAGTGACGCGCTCCGCATGGAACTCGAGATCGAAAAAGCAAACGTCTCGGTCACGACGATCCATCCGGGCGGCATCAAGACCAACATCGTCAACAGCGGACGACGCGACGACACTGTGCGCGCCATCGGGCAAGACCCTGACGACATGCAAAACGAGTTCGACAAGTTCGCCATGAGCAGTCCCGAGAAGGCGGCACGTCAGATCCTGAAGGCCGTTGAGCGCAACCGTCGCCGGGCCCTGATCGGGCCCGACGCAAAGTTGTTCGACATTGCGTCGCGGCTACCCGCTGGCCTCTACCAACGGTTCTTCATCTCCAGCGCGCGGCGCGAGCTCAGCCGCTGATCGTTCAGAGCGTGCTCGGGTAGTACGACCCAACGGCGCGCGACGACACTTCAGAGCGGAAGTCAGATTCGAACGGCCAATCTTCCTCTTCGCCGAGGACAGGACCTTGCACGAACCGCCCGTAGTCGCCACCCACTCGATCGTTGCCAACAAGCGACCAAGCCTGGCGCCGATAGGTCCAGTTGTCTGGCTGCAGACGGTGGCATGCGTTGAAGTGTTCGATCGCCGCGTCTCGGTTGCCGGCCCGCCAGAGATGGTTGGCAAGTTCGAAGTGCGCCGCGCCTTGCGACATCGCAGCATCGCGCGGTTGCGAGGCAGCGATGACCTCGCCCGGCGACATCACGAACGGGCTGTCGGCACCATTGTTGACCCAGTCGCGAATCGCGTCGGGATATGACAGCCGGTCCTGGCCTGAGCCAAGCACGGCCCACATACCGGGCCCATCAACCGGCTCGGCAGGAGCGCCTGGGGCACGGCCCAGGTCAGGCATGTCGGCAAGCATCTCCTTGGGAAACTCTTGCCGTCCGCCTGGCCAACCGGGTTCGGGCGGTCGGACGATGATGCCCTGTTCATCGATCCAGATCACATTCGGAATATTGACGACACCGAAGAGTGCATCGAGCTGATGCGTCGGGTCGAGCAGTGACGGATGCGTCGGCCGTCCCGACGGGTGTGCAGCCTCGATGTAGCGACGCGAGGCCTCTGGCCCACTCAATTCGAGCGAGGCGGTGACCACTTCGAGGCCTGCTGGGTGAAGTTCGTCGCGGAGTGCCTGCCAACCTGGCAGATCGAAGGAACAACCTCAATACGGTGCCCAGGAGACGATCACGACCTTCTGTCCGTGCAGCGAGGAGAGCCGAAATTCGTTGCCGTCGAGATCCTTGAGCACCAACTCCGGCGCCTGCGCTGTGGCAAGGGCCCGGTCCCCGAGCGATTCTGGACCGATCGCGGACATCGCCGTCGTGGCGTCGGTGACGATGGCCATGCCGAGACGCTCGGCCACTGCGCGAACGTTGAAGTCTGCTGCGCTGCCGTCGAGCGGGACACAGACCTCGGCCTTACAAGCACCCTGCGGCTTGATTTCCCAACCGGTTCCAGCGGCGAACTGTTCTGCGGTGAGCTCGAGGGTGTCGGTCAGCATGCGGCGACCGTAGCGGTCAGCCGATCAGCTCGACGAGTGCGCGCTTTGGGTCGTCGCTGGTGACGAGCGATTCCCCGACGAGGACTGCGCCGTAACCGGCCGCTTCGAGCATGCGTGCATCGTCGGCACCCCGGACTCCCGACTCGGCGACCTTGACTGCGCTGTCCGGTATGACGCCACCCATCCGCACCGCACGCTCGTGATCGACCTGGAACGTGACCAAGTCGCGTTGGTTGACACCGACCAGTGTTGCGTCAGCTTCGAGTGCGTGTTCGAGTTCCGCCTCGTCATGAATTTCGACAAGAACGTCAAGACCGATGTCGATCGCCAGCGCGTGAAATTCAGCGAGCTGAACAGTGTCCAGCGCCGCAGCGATGAGCAGCACACAGTCGGCACCCATCAGACGGGCGTCAAGCACATCGAGTTCGCTGACCGTGAAGTCCTTACGGAGCACCGGCAGCGAGCAAGCCCGACGTGCCGCTTGCAGATCGTCGACCGAACCACCAAAGCCATCGACATCGGTGAGCACCGAGAGGCATGAGGCTCCGCCAGTTTCGTAGACCCTCGCCAAGTCCGCTGGGTCAAGCCTCATGTTGAGGTCGCCCTTCGACGGCGATCGCCGTTTGATCTCAGCGATGACTCCCAGCTTCGTGTTGGCGACGAGCGCCGCCCGAAACCCCCGCGCTGGCGGCATCGCCCGTGCCTCGTCGATGAGCTGCCCGACTGATCGCGTGTCGGCTGCTGCCATCTCGCGATGGCGCTCGAGAATCTTGTCAAGGTAGGTGACAGTCACCGGAGGCCGGTCCTAGAAGCCGAGCTTGCCCGACACAGTGGCCAACAGCTCCTCGATCGGCACTCGCACTTGCTCCATGGTGTCGCGGTCGCGGACGGTGACCGCATTGTCGTCAAGCGATTCGAAGTCCACAGTGACCGCGAGCGGCGTGCCGATCTCGTCCTGGCGGCGGTAACGCTTGCCAATGTTTTGCGTCTCGTCATAGTCGACCATGTAGCGATCGGCGAGCAGCTTGCGCACCTCGTGCGCGAGCGGCGTGAGAGTGTCCTTCTTGCTCAAGGGAAGCACGGCGACCTTGTACGGAGCTAACCGCGGGTGCAGCCGCAGCACGGTTCGGCTCTCGCCGTTGACCTCGTCCTCGTCGTACGCTGCGAGCAGAAACGCCGCCATTGCGCGAGTTGCGCCTGCGGCCGGTTCGATCACGTACGGCACGTACCGCTCGTTCGATTGCGGATCGAAGTAGTCGAGCTTCTCCCCCGACGCTGCGGCGTGGGCCTTGAGATCGAAATCGGTCCGCTTCGCGATGCCTTCCAACTCGTCAAAACCCCACGGGAATTTGAACTCGACGTCGGAGGTGCCAGTCGAATAGTGCGACAACTCGTCGGCGTCGTGCGGTCGAAGCATCACCATCTCTGCCGGGATGCCGTGCTCGATGTACCAGTTCAGCCGCTCGTTGCACCAATATTCGTACCACTGGTCGCTCTCGTCGGGCGGCACGAAGAACTCCATCTCCATCTGCTCGAACTCGCGGGTGCGGAAGATCCAGTTTTGAGGAGTGATTTCGTTGCGGAAGCTCTTGCCGACCTGCGCAATGCCAAAGGGTGGCTTCTTGCGGCTGGTCTGCAGCACCTGGCCAAAGTTGGTGAACATGCCCTGCGCCGTCTCAGGACGGAGGTAGGCATCGGCACCAGCACCCTCGACCGGACCCGCCTGCGTCTTGAACATCAGGTTGAACTCGCGTGCTTCGGTGAAGCTGTTCTTCTCACCGCATTCCGGACAGGTCTCAGGGTCGTCGAGCTTGTCGAGACGGAACCGGTTCTTGCAGTTCGTGCAGTCGACCAGTGGATCTGAGAAGTTGCCAAGGTGGCCGGAGGCCTCCCAGACCTGGGGTGGGCCAAGGATCGCTGCGTCGATCAGCACGACGTCGTCGCGTTGCTGGACCATCGATCGGACCCATGCCTCTTTGACGTTGCGGAGCAACAATGATCCGAGCGGGCCGTAGTCGTACGTCGACCGGAAACCACCGTAGATCTCTGCGGACTGGTAGACGAAGCCGCGTCGTTTGCAGAGGGAGACGATCTGATCCAGGTCGGTTGCCGGCATAGGCGTGCGAGTCTACGAGCACCACGGCTGACCCACCCGTTGCCGTTTGCGT
>NZ_CAXCAM010000043.1:0-22904 GCF_963980585.1 uncultured Ilumatobacter sp. | reverse complement strand
TTTCGTAACCCCGTAGACCTACCCGGTAGTACCACCAGGGAGGGGGTCGCACCCCTCTACTTGCTCACTTAGCAGGGGTACGATGCGCCGCCCCCGTTAGGATTTTCGTCATGCGCGTAGGAGTCGTCGGAGCAACCGGTCAAGTGGGTGGCGTCATGCGTCGTCTCCTCGAAGAGCGTGACTTCCCAGTCACCGAGATGCGGTACTTCGCATCTGCTCGCTCGGCGGGGACCACCCTGCCGTGGAAGGGCACCGACATCGTCGTCGAGGATGCCGAAATCGCCGATCCAAGCGGCCTCGATATCGCACTCTTCTCCGCTGGTGCCACATCTTCTCGCGCCTACGCCGACAAGTTCGCTGCAGCAGGCGCCGTCGTGATCGACAACTCCTCGGCCTTCCGTATGGACCCCAACGTCCCACTCGTTGTGCCTGAAGTCAACGGCCATCTCGTTGCCAACCCACCCAAGGGCATCATCGCCAACCCGAACTGCACCACGATGGCCTTTATGCCCGTCATCAAACCGCTGCACGACGAGGCTGGCCTCACGCGCCTCATCTGCGCCACCTACCAGGCCACCTCCGGATCGGGCCTTGCTGGTGTCGACGAATTGGCGAAGCAAGTGGCCGAAGCCGGCGGCGCCGGACCCGAGCTGACCCACAACGGCGATGCGGTCACTTTTTCTGCTCCCGAGAAGTTCGCCCGCACGATCGCGTTCAACGCGTTGCCAATGTGCGGTTCCGTTGTCGACGATGGCTCGTTCGAGACCGACGAGGAGCAGAAGCTGCGCAACGAGTCGCGCAAGATTCTCGACATCCCTGAGCTGCTCGTATCGGGCACATGCGTCCGGGTCCCGGTTTTTACCGGCCACTCGTTGTCAATCAATGCCGAGTTCGCGAACCCGATCTCAGTGGCGCGGGCCTACGAGCTGCTCAGCGACGCTCCGGGTGTCGAGCTGAGCGAAATCCCGACGCCACTGCAGGCAGCCGGGAAGGATCCCAGCTTTGTCGGCCGCATCCGCGCCGACGAAGGCGCGCCCGGGGGTCGGGGCCTTGCGCTCTTCGTCAGCAACGACAACTTGCGGAAGGGCGCTGCCCTCAACGCCCTCCAAATCGCAGAGTTGGTCCAGACGACGCGATGACTCCCTCTCTCCGATCCTCACGCTGACCCCGAATGGAAGACCTCGGACTGCATGACTGACGACGGGATCAGCCGAGGTTTCTTCGAGTGGGTGCTCGATGCGTTCGAAGGCTTTGCTTCGTCGGTCGATGGTCAGCTCAATTCATCCTCACATCGACGCGGGCTGAAGGTCTGGTATGACGATGCCAAGAAGGAGCACTACGAGGCACAGCTGATCACGCTGTCCACGGGCGATGTCGGCCTCGAGATCGGCTTCCACGCCGAACATCCGAAAGACGATGACAATCAGGAGGTGCTCGATCGCCTGCTTGCTCATGAGGCGGCTTGGCGAGAGCAGCTCGGCGCAGAGGCCGAGGCCGGTGTGTTCATCGGCGCCGATCGGTGGCGACGCATCTCCGAAGTGTGGGATGCGCCCGACCCCGACGACCCGGAGTCAAGCATCGAAATTGCTGCTCGTCTCGCGGACTACGTCATTGCGGTCGAACCGCTGCGCCGAGCCTGAACGCGAAGGTGCCACTGCGGAGTGGTTGGCTGTCGCCAGACTCCGGCAGTGGCACCGTTCAGCGCGTGATCAGACCGTGATCAGGCCGTGGTCTCCTTGTACTCGGCGTCGCCGAATCCGAGGATCATCGCGAAGATGAACGGGAGGAACACCAAGCCGACCGCAAAACCGGCGCCCTTGCCGAACTTCTCTGAGACGGCGATGTACAAGATGATCGCAATCACGATGTTGACGATCGGAATGAGCAGCAGCAGCAGCCACCACCATTCCTTGCCAGCGATCTTCGTGATGATGTACATGTTGTAGATCGGGATGATCGCCGCCCAGCCCGGATGGCCGGCCTTTTCGAAGATCTTCCAGAGTCCAGCGATCGACAGTCCAGCGATCCACAGAATGAGGAATGCCAACGAAATAATGACTGCCATGAGGTACCTCCCAGAGGTAATTGTTAAGACGGAATTTCCTCACTGACCGTACAGCGTGCCAACAGGCACACCGTGGCTTTACGAACGCGCAACTGCGTGCGTCAGCAAGCACACGGCAGCGCGGCGCACTTGGGGCAACCGGCAGCAAACCGCTCGGCGGCAACCGTGAGATCGATCCCCTGCTGATTCGCCAAGGTCGCAACCCAGGCAATCACATCGCCGAACTCGTGCACCTGCTGCTCGTGGGTCCCCTTGCGCACCGCTTGGGCGAGCTCACCGATCTCTTCGGCCAGCCAGGCGACCGTGGCAGACACACCACGTTCGCGATCGCGGTCGCCGTAGGTCCGTTCGATGATGTCTTGCAGTTCGACCAGGTCCATGGCCGGACCGTAACCGCCGCAGCCCAGGCGCTCCCGATTCGGTTTCCCTGGGAACGGCACGCGGTGTACTGCCGTCGCAGGTGATGCACCGCGCGCCAGGCGAAATTGCGAGAATGAGAACCCCATGGCCACCCAGCGACGCAACGCCCTGTCACAACGCGACGCGCTCCTCGTCGCAGCGGCGGCCATCGTGGCCGGTTTGCTGGCGTCGTTGGCCGGCTGCCAGCCGACCGGCCAACCCATACCCGATGCGGTGATCTGTTTCGCCGGGGCTGCATTTGTCACCTGGGCAAGTGCAACGACCCCGTGGTGGGCCCTCGTGGTCGCGTCCGGCATCACCGCCACGGTGGCTGTCCCGGACCCACTGCTTTTCCTGCCAGCACTCGCTGCCGGCGTCGCCGCTGCATGGATCGGTGCCCGCCAGGCCAATCTCGGTGCGGTCCGCGCCGTCATCGGTGGCCTGCTCGCGCAAGTACTACTCCGGCTGGACTGGGACCCGTTCTTCACCGCCTCGGCACTCGTCGCCGGTGGTGTCGCCGCACTCCTCGTCATCACCGGCCTGCAGCGTCGACCACGCGACGTTCGGTCACGCGCCTCGCGGACCGCACGGGTGCTGGCCGCCGCTGCTGGCGTCACCCTGGTCGGCTTCGCCATTGCCGGGCTGCTCGCGCGTCCGTCGGCGGCCGACGGTTACGACCGGCTCACCGCTGGGCTCGACCTGTTGCGCAGTGGGGATTCACTGGGTGCGGTGGCGGCGTTCTGCGTACTTGTATTGGTCTCGGCCTCAGGCATTTCGGCATCTTGACAGACGAACCAATGACGGGATCCATCAATCTCACACACAGCGACCTTGACCTTCGCTGGCGTCGATGACAGCCGGACGCGAAACGAGCCGCCCGTCGGTTCCGGAGAACTGACAAGACGGCTCGTGGTCGGGGTGGGGAGATTTGAACTCCCGGCCTCCACGTCCCGAACGTGGCGCGCTACCAAGCTGCGCTACACCCCGTAGCGACGGACAACGCTATCCGGCGTTGACCGCTTCTTCCTCGGGCGATTCCGCCACATCTGGATCGACATCGACGTCATCGGCTGCAACCGGGTCGGGTGCCGGCAGGCCTTCCGTGTATGTGCCACCGCCGTTGATGGCCGTGACCGCTCGTTTCAATCGAAGCGAGTCGAGCGGCTTGATCAGCCAGCCTTCGGCACCACTGCGACGTGCAAGATGCAGGTCAGCGCGACGGTCGAGCAGCATCAGCACCGGGACGTGCGGAAGCAATCCCGACGATTCGTCGAGTCGGAGCGACATCGTCACCGCCATGCCACCCATCGAGCCGATCTGCATGTCGAGGATTGCAAGGTCAGGGGTGTTCTTCTCGACCTCATCGGCCACCACCCGCCCTTCGCTGCAGACGGTGAAGTTGACGCCGTCGGCACCAAGTGCTGCCGTGATGTCATCGACCACCCAGCTGGCGTCTGTCGCAATGATGATCTCCACGAGCCCAGACGCTACCCGGTCGTTCTGCCAGTGCCGGAATCAACCGTCCGGAATCAGCACGGCGTGGGGTGGCTGGCCGAACGGCTCACTCTGCAGGGTCGAAGAGGTGGCCCGCGATGGTCTGCAGACCTGCGAGATCATGCACGTCTCGGTCGAGCAGGGGCAGGGTCGCAATCACATCATTACCGACCACGTCGGCGAGTGGGGCGATGACGTGCCGCTCACGTTCGCGCAGCGTTCTCAGCTCAGCGACGTTTGTCCAGAGCGCGACAAGATCATCGTTGCCGACAGCGGCTCTCGCCGCAGCGGTTGCGTCGGCAGCGGTTCCCGCGCCGAACCCCGGCTGCGTGCGATTGACGATTGCCGCGCCGACCCCGACTCCCTGTTCGACCAACTGTTGAGCGAACCAAACAGCCTCGTCAATGGTGTCATGGCGCGGCGTTGCCACGACGACGAACGATGTCTCCGCTGCTCGGATCAGCGCCACCACTTCGTCGGCCCGGTCGCGGAATCCGGTCTCCATGCCGGCGAACGCCTGGAAGAACGCCACGGCATCGGCGAGCACATCAGAACCGACCACACGGCCGATCGCTTTCAGAATCGGCTGCGCGGCCGAACCGAGCACCTTGAGGCCACTCTTGGTTGGCAGCATCAGCAGTTTGAACGCCCGATGGTCGAGGAACCGCGCCAACACGCCGGGTGCCTCGAGGAAGTCAAGGGCATTGCGACTCGGCGGCGTGTCGACGACAACCAGGTCGAAACGGTCATCACCGTGCAGAGCGTGCAGCGTCTCGGCGGCCATGTACTCCTGCGTGCCACTCATCGCGCCGGCCATGTTGCGATACAGCGGGTTGGTGAGAATGCGGTCGACCTGCTCGGGGTCACCGGCGTGACGCCGCACCAGGCCGTCGAACGTCGCCTCCGTGTCGAGCATCATCGCCCACAGCTCGCCACCCGACGCCTGAGCCGAATTGAGGTCGATGCGTTGCGGCTCGGCAGCTAGTCCGTCCTCCAGGCCCAAGGCATCGGCCAGCCGACGGGCCGGGTCGATCGTGACCACCACCACCTTGCGGCCATGCTCTGCTGCTTCAAGACCGAGCACCGCGGCCGTGGTGGTCTTGCCGACGCCACCGGAGCCGCAGCACACGATCACGGTCGACGCGTCGATGAGGCGCTGCACGTCAGCCATCAGTTGCCCTCGACATCAGGCACACCGTTGAGCCCCAGGAGGTGGTCGGTCAACCGGTCGACGTCCGTGGCGGTCAATCCGGCGACCAGTTGGGCAGGCAGCGTGATCTGCTCGAGCGGCAGCTCCGCCGACAAGCGCTCGATCTCGGTGCGCTCCATCGCTCGGCGCGATCGCCGGAACGCTGCGGCCTCGGCGAGGACCGCTGCCACATCCGCATCGAGGTCTTGCCAGGCAGCTGCGGCCGTTTTGATCGACGGCAATGGAACGCCGGTGTCCACGCCATTGATCACGATCGGGCCAAGCTGGATTCCGACATCGTCTTCCAGGGCAAACGCTGTCTCAACGACCTCATTCACCGGGGTTGTCTCGGGCAGCGTGACGAGCACGACCTGGCAACGCTCAACGTCGGTGAGCAGTTCGATCACTTCGTCGGATTGCGTTCGCACCGGTCCGCTCCGCACCGCATTCGCCAGGCCGGTGGCAGACGTGAGGAAGGTGATCGCATGGCCCGCTGCAGGGCCGTCGACCACGATGAGGTCGTAGTTCTGCGATCGCTCGAACGATTTGACCTTGCCGAGGACAACGACATCATCGATACCTGGCGCTGCGGTGCCGACCATGTCGATCACGCCCGTCTTGTTCAGCCGCTTCGCGATCCGGGCGAAACCGTGATCTCGGAGATATTCGTCCAGAGCGTCAGCGGCCGAAATGTGGACCACCTCAATGGATCCGGCCCCGTTCTGAGCCTCACCGTCGAGCAGTTGGTCGAGCGTCGGCTTGCCGTCAAGTTCGACAACAAGGACACGTCGTCCGTCACGACTGGCCGCGCGGGCGATCACAGCCGTTACCGTGGTCTTTCCGACACCCCCCTTGCCCGCAACAATGACAACATTTGTCGCGGTCAACGACTGCAGCGGACTCTCGTGTTCCGGAGGCACCTTTGCGCAGACTAGCGATCGCATTGCTCACAACGGCCGCTGGCCTTTCATTGTTCGCGGGCGGCGTCAGCGCCCAGGACGACCAAGGCGGCGACGACCCCACGCCCGACACCGTGGTCACGCCCGGAGGCGCGACCATCGCTCCGGTCGACGTGCTGCAGGTCAGCGGGTTCATGGACGACATCCTCGTTGCTGAGATCCGCGACGCCATCGAGCGCGCCGACGACAGCGGAGCGCAGGCCCTGATCCTCCAGGTGAACAGCGACGGCACGGTCGTCGACGACAGTGTCGTCGAAGCCCTGCTCGAGGACATCGCCACCGCACCCGTGCCGATCGGCGTCTGGGTCGGCCCGACGGGTTCACGTTTCTATGGCCCGGCAGCTCAGATGCTCGCCGTTGCCGATGTGACCGGGATGGCGCCCGGCGCACGTGTCGGCTACTTCGGTGTTCCGCTGAGCATCCCGTCAGCAGAGATCGACTTCGGTATCGCCGAAGAAACGCTCCGCAACGGCTCGGTTGGCCTCAGCGAGGCGCGCGCCCTCGACATTTTCAGGCAACGCATCAACGACGAGGGCATTCCCACAGTCACCTCAATGCTGCAGGCAATGAACGGCTACGAGGAGCTCGGCGTCACCCTGGTCACCACCGAGCAAGTGGTCACCGATGACGGCAACACGCGCTTCGACACCGTCGCCATTGTGCGCTTTTCGAAGTTGTCGCTGATCGATCAGTTGTTCCACACCGTGGCCAGCCCGCCGGTTGCGTACCTGCTGTTGCTCACCGGTCTGGCGCTGCTCGTCTTCGAGTTCTTCACCGCCGGAGTCGGGGTGGCTGGCGTCGTCGGCGCGGTCTGCACCTTCCTCGCGTTCAGCGGGCTGGCCGTCCTGCCCACACGAACGTGGGCAGTGGTGGTGATCGGTCTGGCGATGTTGGCGTTCTCGGTCGATGTCCAAGTCGGCATTCCCAGATTCTGGACCGGCGTGGGCCTCGTACTCACCGTGATTGGCACCTGGTTCCTCTTCGAACCGTTGCCGGGGGCCAGCATGCGCCCGGGATGGATCGCGCTGATCACCGGCGTCGGCGGCATCGCGCTCACCTTCATCGTGGGCATGCCCAACATGGTCCGCACTCGCTTCGCCACACCGACCATCGGCCGAGAGTGGATGATCGGCGAACTCGGCACCGTCATCGACGACGTCGACCCCGACGGTGTGGTCGAGGTCGGCAACGGTCGGTGGCGTGCACGGACCAACCGGGCAACTCCGGTCATGCGCGGCGACGAGATCCGTGTCGCCGCCATCGACGGCATCACGCTCGAAGTCGAACCGCTTGAAGGCGCCGCCAAGGACTACCGCGAGCGGCGCGGCGCATCTGATGACACCGAGCCGCCGGTCGAGGCTGTCACCGACGGACAACTCTCACCCTGATCGCCCGCGCCTCGGCGACCAACCGGCGACATCCACATGCCCGTCGGCGAAACCGTGACGGTGAGCTCAGACTGGTGGAAGTCGCGGGCCGCCGATGCGGAGATCGTCGCGGCGGCGCGTCACGCCACGGGCGTCGAGTTCGGCAACAAGCGGTAACGCATATTTCCGGCTCGCTCCGGTTGCATCGCGAAACTGTGCGACGGTGAACCCATCGACGTGCTCGGCAAGCAGCTCGGCCGCCACGAACGCCGCTGCATCGATCGCGTCGCGATGGAATCCGATGCCGTCGCGTTGCACCACATGACCGCGGCGCACCAGCTCACGCAGATCGTTGCGATCCACGTCACCGAGTGACGGTGGCGCGAAACCACCGGCGAGCAGGTCCGCAAGCGCTGGATGGTCTTCGTAGGGGTCGACCGCATCGGCAGGTTGCACCAGTCCGTTCGACACGACCACCGCGTCGAGTGTTGGCAAGACGGCACGCTCACGCTCGTCGAAAGCAGCAAGATCAAGCCCGGCAGGTCCGGCTTCGTCAACCCGCTCGACAATGGCGGCGCCGAGTTCAGCCAGCGACTCACTGGTGGTCACCCATTCGCCGATCACCGGATCGACGACTTCTCCGGTGAGCTGCTCGATTTGGTCCACGGTCAACCAGCCGCGCTCTCGAACCAGCCGTTCAACGCTGCGATCGGGAGCGGCGCGCGAGGCGCGCAACACCGGGTCGATGTCGAGGACCTCGCCTCCACCAACGGTTTCATCGCGTCCGGACTCGCGCAGGACGAAACGATCGCCAGGCAGCAGCGGCAGTGCGGCTGGCAAGAACAGTCGCACGGCACCGGTGGTCCCGGGGCCGAGCTCCTGAACGCCAAGCACACGCAGCTTCACCGCATGCTCGCCCGCACCGATGTAGGCCACGTAGGCACCACGTCGCGACACGTCATGGTCGAGCGCGTCCAACACGCGTAGCGAGGCGTCGAATCGCTCGGTCAAGCGCCAGCGTCCAGGTTCGATGACGGCATCGCCACGCTTCACGTCGGTATGGTCGACGCCGGCCAGGTTGACCGCAACTCGGTTGCCCGCACCGATCTGTTCGACGGTGTTGCCGGCCGTTTGAATCGTGCGAACGCGAGCTGAATGTCCGCCCGGCTCGATCGACACCAGCTGGTCATTCTGCAAGGTGCCACCAACGAGGGTGCCGGTGCCGACCGTCCCACTGCCCTTCGCGGCGAAGACACGGTCAAGCCACAGACGTGGCCGCTTCCGGTCGACGGCGGCTGTGCTGCGCTCGATCAGCGCATCGAGTTCGCGGCGCATCGCGTCGAGGCCGGTTCCCGATGTCGACGACACCGACACCATCGGTGCTCCCTCGAGGAACGTGCCCTCGACATGGTCCGCCACTTCCATCTGCGCCAGTTCGAGCCACTCGTCATCGACAAGGTCGACCTTCGTCAACGCGATGATGCCGTGGCTGATGCCGAGCAGTTCGAGGATGCGAAGATGCTCTTCTGACTGCGGCTTCCAGCCTTCGGTCGCCGCCACAACGAAGACGCATGCCGACACGCCGCCGACGCCGGCCAACATGTTGCGCAAGAACTTCACGTGACCCGGCACGTCGATGAAACTCAGCTCGGTGCCGGAAGGCAGAACGGTGTGCGCAAACCCCAGGTCGATGGTGAGGCCACGACGCTTCTCTTCTTCCAACCGGTCCGGGTCGGTCCCCGTGAGCGAACGCACGAGCGACGACTTGCCGTGATCAACATGGCCCGCCGTTGCGATGACCGTCATGCGCCACCACGCAATGCTGCGACGATGGTGACGTCATCAGCGGGATCGACCGAACGGAAGTCGAGCGATGTGCGGTCGTCGCGTGAGCGAGCAATCACCGGTGTGTCGTGCCGGCGCAACTGCTCAAGCAGGTCCCCGTCGATGACCACGCCGACCGACGGCATGGTCACACCTGGCGCCGAACCTGCCCCAGGCAGCGCCTCGGTTCGTTCAACACGCGCCGACGGGTGAACAGCGACGATCGCTTCGACCACCGCGGCCGCACGTTCTTCAAGCGCCACCAACGGTGTACCGACCATCTTCCAGAACGGGATCTCGGTTCCTGCCTGTCGGTCGAGGTAGATCAGCGCAATGCGCTGCAGTGCAGCAAGCACGAGTCCACCTGGCCGCAGCGCTCGCGCCAACGGGTGCTGCAGACACCGTTCGACGAGGTCGGCTCGGCCGGCGATGATCCCAGCCTGTGGACCACCAAGCAGCTTGTCGGCGCTGAAGGTGATGAGATCTGCCCCGTCCGCGATTGCCTGCACCGCAGCAGGTTCACCCGCAAGCCAGGCAGGGGGCGCACCCTTCATCCAGGGCACGGTCGCATCGATCAGGCCGCTGCCAATATCGGCAACCACGGGAACGTCGAGCGTGGCGAGATCGGCAATCGATGTCTCTTCCACGAACCCCTCGACGCGATAGTTACTCGGGTGGACCTTCAGCACCATCGCCGCGTCGACGTTGGCGCGCGTGATCGCCGCCTCGTAGTCCCTCAGCCGAGTTCGGTTCGTGGTCCCCACGTCGACGAGTCGGGCGCCGGACTGCTCGATCACTTCAGGGACACGGAACGAGCCGCCGATCTCGACACTCTCGCCTCGGCTGACCGGCACGTCCTTGCCTGCCGCGAGTGCCGCGACAACGAGCAGCACGGCTGCCGCGTTGTTGTTCACCACCATCGCTGCCTCGGCCCCACAGAGCCGCGCATACAACTGGCCCACCGCCGCCTGCCGTGATCCGCGTTGGCCGGTGTCCAGGTTGAACTCGACGGTCTGTGCGGATGCGTCTTGGTGGTGTGCCAACGGTGCGCGGCCGAGGTTCGTGTGCAACAGCACGCCGGTCGCGTTGACCACGGGGGTCAGAAGCGTGCGACGGAACTCGTCCGCTCGACGCGCTGCGGAGTCCGGGTCTCCGGCTTCGATGGCCGCGCGGGCCACGTCAACACAGATCGGATGCGGCAATCCGCTGGAGTTCAGCGAGCGAGCGAGCTTGTCCACCGACGGTGGACGGGAAGGCGCAGTCATGTGCCGCCTCCCGGGAGGAACAGTCGAGTTGCCACGTTTCGCAGCCTACGAGCCACCACGTCCGCGCGCTGCAGCAGCCCGCACCTCGCCATCCTGTTCGCCGCCGACGAGTCGGCCACCGAGGAACAGCCCATCAGCAGCACGGTGGCTCCACCTCAGCGCGTTGTTCTACGCTGCACGGCCGTGAGCACCCTCCCCGTCCCGATCGTTCAACTCGACGCCGATCTGCCCGTACCGGCCTACGCCCATGAGGGCGATGCCGGCCTCGACCTGTACGCCGCCGAGGCCACCATCCTCAGTGCAGGTGGTGGACGCGCCCTCGTCCCGACCGGCATCTCGATCGCCATCCCGATGGGATACGGGGGCTTCGTCCTCCCGCGGAGCGGCATGGCGCTCAAACACGGCATCAGCGTCGTCAACGGCCCTGGCCTCATCGACGCCGCCTACCGCGGGGAGATCAAGGTCATCTTGATCAACACCGACCCGGACACCGACTACGCCATCGCTCGCGGCGACCGTGTTGCTCAGCTCGTCATTCAGAAAGTCGAGCAGATCGAGTGGCAGATCGGCGACACGCTCGACGGCGATGACCGTGGCGGCGGCTTCGGCCACTCGGGCACCTGAGGCTCAGCCCGAACCCGAGCCCAAGCCGGCGCTCACCCCCACGCGAAGACAGGTTGCTCGAAATCGGCGACGCGACACTCGTCGCCCGTCCGTCCTTCGAGGCCAACCCATCGAAACTGCACGAGCACTGCGCCTGTCGGCGCATGGATCAAGTCGCCGCTCAACGGCACCTGCACGACCGGCCGGTCGCTCTCAGGGATCGACACGAAGCGGGGCGAATCGTCGCGGGACAACTCGTGCAGACCGATGCGGTACGCGGCCAGCACCTCGTCGGGGCTCGGGTCGAGCGCAAGGTCGGCTCCACCCCAAACCACCACCGGAGTCATGATGTAGCCGGAACGCGTCGCGTAGTCATCGAGGACGCCAATCACGGCTCCTTCGTTGAGTTCGACGCCGACCTCTTCATGGGTTTCGCGCAGCGCCGCATCGATCACTGTCTCGCCTGCATCGAGCCGACCACCGGGCAGCGCCCACTGCGCTGAGTGAGTGCTCAACCGTGCCGCCCGCCGACAGAGAACGAACGCTGCTCCGCCGGCGACACCATTCATATGTCCATCGATTTCCGCGTCAAGGCCCTTGACACCTGTCGGAATGTTCGCCATCCCGTCGGCCTCGGCAGGGTGCGGGTCAACCCGATCCGAGCCCGGCTCAGAATCGACGAGCAGGATCGCGACGGCCGCATGGCGTCGCCCGTCAAGGGGCAGCTCGCGTCGCTCGTGGCCGTGCAGATTCGCTTCGATCCGGTCGCGGAGTTGGTCGCTGTACGTGATCATCGTGTCCCAGCATCGCCGATTCGGCCGCTGCAGACGATGTCCGAGCGGATTTGGCGATCGGGCGTACCGGCTCAGCCGCGGTACGCGTGGGTGATAGGGAGCCGTCGGTCTTTGCCGAAGGCCTTGTTGGTGACACGAACACCGGGCGGGCACTGACGGCGCTTGTACTCGGCGATGTCGACGAGGCGCGTCACTCGCCGCACCATGGCCTCGTCGTAACCCAACTCGATGATCTCAGTCGCCGTCCGGTCCTGTTCCACGTACAGCTCGAGGATGGGGTCAAGCACCTCATACGGCGGCAGTGAGTCATCGTCACGCTGATCGGGACGCAGCTCGGCCGATGGCGGCTTGGTGATGACATCGACGGGGATGACTTCGCGACCGGCTGCCTCGTTGACATAGCGACACAGCTCGTACACGCGGAGCTTGAGGACGTCCTTAATCATCGCGTACCCGCCGACGGAGTCACCGTAGATCGTGAAGTACCCAACCGCCATTTCGCTCTTGTTACCCGTGGTGAGCACCATCCAACCGAACTCATTCGAGAGCGCCATCAACAGCTGACCGCGACACCGGCTCTGGATGTTCTCGTAGGTGAGCCCCACCTCTCGACCGGCGAACGCTCCGGAGAGCATCTCTTGGTATGCGGTGAACGCCGGTTCGATCGAAATCGTGCGGAAGTCGATGCCAAGATTCTCAGCGAGCAGGGCCGCATCGCTCTTGGAGTGATCACTCGAGTACCTCGATGGCATCGACACGCCGTGAACGTGTTCGGGTCCGAGCGCATCGGCTGCGATGCACGCCACGATGGTCGAGTCGATCCCACCTGACAGCCCGATGACCACATCGCTGAACCCGTTCTTGCCGCAGTAATCGCGAGTGCCGAGCACCAACGCGTCGTAGAGCTCTTTGTCGGCGCCGAGTGGCTCGGCGATCGGCGCGGCCAGCGACTCGCTCGACGAAGTGGGTCGGCGGGGCGTGGCCGACACTTCGACCGTAGGCAGCAGCGCCTCGGTGGCGCGACCACGCGGATCCAGCAACCGCTTGCGGTACACGGGCGGCACGGGCACATCAACGATCATCAGGTCTTCGACAAACTGTGGTGCCCGAGCAAGCAAGGCACCCTCGTGATCCATCACGAACGAGCCCCCGTCGAAGACCAACTCATCTTGGCCACCGACCTGGTTGACGTAGACGACAGCGCAATGGGAATCAGCAGCACGGGTCGACACCAACTGCTCACGCACGAGGTCCTTCTCGGCGCGAAACGGCGAGCCGTTGATGTTGATGTTGACCTCGGCGCCAGCGGCAGCTTGCTCGGCCAGCGGACCAAATGGGCTCCAGATGTCTTCACAGATCGAGATCCCGACCTTCACGCCCCCGATGACGAACAGTTCGAGTGGATCGGACTCGTAGCCCGCCATGAAATACCGCTGTTCGTCGAACACTGCGTTATTGGGCAGCAGACGCTTGTGGTAGATCCCGACGATCTCACCGCCGACACAGACGGCGGCCGCGTTGTAGAGGTCGCGGTCCTGATCGACAAACCCGACGACCGCAACACATTCGCCCGTCCGAGCGGCAAAGGTGTCGAGCGCTGCGCGGTTGTCGGCAACAAAACCTGGCTTCAACACGAGATCTTCCGGCGGGTAGCCGGTGGTCGACAATTCAGGGAACGCAACGACGTCGCATCCCGCGGCCGCGGCATCGTCGTAGGCCTCGACAAGCTTGGCGAGGTTGCCGTCAAAATCACCGACGGTGGGGTTCAGTTGGGCAAGGGCGACACGCAGGACCGTCACAACGCCAGGCTACTCCTCGGGCGATCCTCGTCCCGCCGCTAAAATTCTCCAGAAATCGCCGAAAAAGCGGCGTCTTCGCTCCAGCGAACGAGATGCGACCTGGCAGTATTAGGCAAGTGCGTTGGAAGAGTGTGGCGATCGTCGGGGTGATGCTCGTCGGCGCGTGCACCCCTGGCGAGGGCCCAGACTCGATCCCGCTGCCTACCTCGGCGGATACGACCACGACGTCGACCTCGTCGACCACGACCACGACGACGACGACCACGACCACGACGTTGGTGCCGCCGCGACTGACCGCAACGATCAGGCGCACCACCGATGGCGTACCGCACATCTCTGGCCCCGACCTCGCAAGCGTCGCGTACGGACAGGGATGGGTCAGCGGTGAAGACCACGGCTGCACGCTGATCGACCAGATCGACAAGGTGTACGGCCGCCGTTCCGAAGTTCTTGGCCCCGGCAGCGACGGAGAGAACGTCGAGAGCGATTTCGCCTGGCGCGCGATCGACATCGTCGGGGTCGCCACAGCCGACTACGACGATGCGTCTCCCGAGATCGTCGAACAGTTCGGAGCCTTCGCAGAGGGCTGGAACGACCAGCTCACCGACACCGGTCCCGACGGTCTCATCGGCTGGTGCAACGACGCCGAGTGGGTCCGGCCGATCCAGCCGGTCGAGGTCTACGTGTACGCCCGTTCGGTGGCGCTGTTGGCCAGCAGTGCCCGGTTCGCTGATTTCCTCCCGAGCGCCCAGCCACCGCAGCCTGACGGGGCGCTCGGCTTCGCCCCGCGCCGGTCGGCCAATGACTCCCCCGCTCCGGACTTCACCGTGCTCGAACCACTCGACGTTGGCAGCAACGGTTGGGCCGTCGGTAGCGACCGGACGGAAAATGGCACCGGCGGCCTGCTCGTCGCCAACCCGCACTTCCCGTGGGAAGGCGAGCTGCGTTTCGCTGAGACTCACCTCACCGTTGGCGACGAGATCGACATCTACGGCGCTCAACTGCTTGGCGTGCCCGGTATCGGCATCGGATTCACCGAAGGTGTGGCATGGACCCACACCGTGTCCTCCGGCAAGCGACTCACCGCCTACCTCCTCGCGCTCGACCCCGAATCACCGACGAGCTACATCGTCGATGACGAGTCCAGGCCCATGACCTCCGTCGAGCACACCATCTCGATCCTTCGAGCTGACGGCACCGTCGACGAAGAAACCCGCACGCTGTGGCGAAGCGAGTACGGCCCGATCGTTGACTTCCCCGGGCTCGGCTGGACCGACAGAGCAGTGCTCAGCTTCCGCGATGCGAACATCAACAACAACGAGTTCATCGACCAGTACCTCGACATGATCTCGGTACAGAGCCTCGACGACTTGCAAGCAGTGCACGCCGAACATCAGGGCGTTCCGCTCTTCAACACCATCGCAACCGGCGCGGATGGCCGGGTTTGGTACGCGGACACCTCCGCCACTCCCAATCTCTCCGACGAGGCACAACAGCTCTTCATCGACAAGCTGTCCACCGACCCGATCACCCAGATCGGTTACGACAACGGCGTGGTGCTCCTCGACGGATCCGACAGTCGATTCACTTGGGAAGTCGTGCCCGGTGCTCGTGACGACGGGTTGGTTCCGTTCGCCGAGATGCCGATGGTGGAGCGCACCGACTACGTCTTCAACGCCAACGACAGCTTCTGGGTACCAAGCGACGAGTTCACCCTTGACGGAGCGTTCTCGATGCTCCACGGCGAACAGAACACGCCACTCAGCATGCGCACCCGCCAGAACGCTGCGGTACTCGCGTCCGACAATCGGACAGGCCTCGCTGGCGACGACGCCAACTTCTCTGGGCTCGAGCTGCGCGACGCGGTGTTCGACAACACGGGGCACGCCGCCGCCCTGCTCCTCGACGCCACTGTCGACGCGTGCTCCGTTACCCCGGTGTTCGAAGTCGACGAAGTGCTCGACGACGACGAGACAGTTGCGCTGCCCGCCGAACTCGTCGACCTCACTCCAGCCTGCGGCATTCTCGCTCGCTGGGACGGCCGCTACGACCTTGACCGAGCCGGCCCCTTGCTGTGGCGCGAGGTGCTCAACCGATTCAGCAACGCCGAGCGCACGACCACCGGCCCGCTCTTCTCCGACGAGTTCGATCCACTGCAACCGACACTCACCCCAGCAGTGCCCACGGACGATTCCACCGCGTTGCTCGCCGCCCTGGCACGTGCCGTGCAGACGTTGACCAAGGCGGGCTTCCCTCTCGACTCAACGCTCGGCGCCGCTCAGTTCACCGAACGATCCGGGACACGAATCCCCATCCATGGCGGCACCGACGCGGATGGCGTCACCAATGTGGTGCAGTGGAGCGGCACCGGCTCGAGCACCGAGACGGCACCGAGCCGCGGCGACGCCGTCTCCCCGAACAGCGCACTGCGCGGTGAGGGTTTCCCGGTCAACTACGGGACAAGCTTCGTGATGACCGTTGACTACACAGGAGATCAGGTCCAGGCGTGGGCCATCCTCACGTACGGCCAAACCGACGATCGCGAGTCGCCGTTGTTCGAACAGCAAACGATTCGATTCAGCGAGAAGAACTGGCGCACAGTGGCATTCACTGACGAACAGATTTCCGCCGACCCCAACCTCACCGAACGCATCCTCGAAGTCCGCTGACCGCGGATCGCTCGCCGGCCGCAACACCAATGCGCAGGTGAACAGCAACAGTTCACACGCCGTTCACAAACGAGCAACGACGACGCAACGACCAACTGCAACGATGCCGCACGTTCACGGGACTCGCCGTATCCTTGGCGTGCCCAACCAACAACAAGATTTGAGGACAGCAGTGGCTATCAAGGCTGAGTACATCTGGATCGACGGTACGGAACCGACTCCGCAACTCCGTTCCAAGACGAAGGTCATCTCCGACGACAGCGGCACCGACCTCGCCGACATGCCGATCTGGGGCTTCGATGGTTCGTCGACCAACCAGGCAACGGGCGACAAGAGCGATTGCGTGCTGAAGCCCGCCCGAGTCTTTCCCGATCCGATCCGTGGCGGCGAGAACGTCCTCGTCATGTGCGAAGTGATGCTCGTGGATGGCAAAGCCCATCCGACCAACACTCGTGCAGCGGCTGCTCGCACCGCCAAGAAGTACAAGAAGCACGAGCCGATGTTCGGCATCGAGCAGGAATACACGATGCTCAAGCCGAACGGCAACCCGCTCGGCTTCCCAGACGACGGCTTCCCCGCACCGCAGGGTCCGTACTACTGCGGCGTCGGCGAGATCGCCATCACCGGCCGCAACATCGCCGAAGATCACATGGACGCCTGCCTCGCTGCCGGCGTGACGATCTCGGGCATCAACGCCGAGGTCATGCCCGGACAGTGGGAATTCCAGGTCGGCCCCGTTGGCCTGCTTGAAGTCTCCGACGAGCTCTGGATTGGTCGCTACCTTCTGCACCGCATCGCCGAGGACTACGGCGTGGTCATCAGCATCGACGCCAAGCCCGTCAAGGGCGACTGGAACGGCGCTGGAGCCCACACCAACTTCTCCACCAAGGAGATGCGTGAAGACGGCGGCATAAAGTACATCGAGGCTGGCTGCAAGGCCCTCGGCCAGCGCGCTGCAGTGCACATCGCCAGCTACGGCGACGGTGTCGAAGATCGCCTCACCGGCGCCCATGAGACCCAGCGTCACGACCAGTTCAGCTACGGCGTGTCTGACCGCGGCGCATCGATCCGCATTCCTTGGCAGGTTGCTGTCGACAAGAAGGGCTACCTCGAAGATCGTCGCCCGAACGGCAACATCGACCCCTACGTGGTGGCCCGCCTCATGGTGGACACCATCTGCGGCGCCATGAAGTGATCTGTGGTCAGATCGCGTGATCTGACCACAGATTCAAGAAACTGAAATCCTGAAGGCAACGTGGCCGGCGGGGTGGGGACCTCAAGTCCCTGCTTCGCCGGTTCGCTTTTTCCACACCATCTGAAAGACTGAACCTGTGAGTATCGACCAACATCGCGAATATGTCTTGCGTTCAGTCGAAGAGCGCGGCGTACGCCTCGTCCGGCTGTGGTTCACCGACGTGCTCGGCAACCTCAAGAGCCTCGCCATTTCACCTGCCGAACTCGACAACGCGCTGACCGACGGGATGACCTTCGACGGGTCGTCGATCGACGGCTTCTCCCGTGTCCAGGAAGCCGACGTCCTCGCGATCCCTGATCCCGACACGTTCGAAATCGTCCCGTGGGGAGACCCGAAAGAACCCGAAGCACGCGTCTTCTGCGACATCCACAACCTGGACGGCACGCCATTCGCTGGCGACCCGCGCCAGGTCCTGCGACGTCATATGAAGGCCGCCCATGAGATGGGCCTCACGTTCTACGTGGCGCCCGACATCGAGTTCTTCTACTTCGAGCCACTCGTCGCTGGCGAAGTCCCAGTCCCGATCGATCAGGGCGGGTTCTTCGATCTGACGACCAACGACGTCACCGGCGAGCTGCGCAAACGCACGATTCGCACACTCGAGCAAATGGGCATTCCGGTCGAGTACAGCTTCCATGAAGATGCGCCCGGTCAGCAGGAAATCGACCTCCGCCACACCGATGCCCTCACCATGGCCGACAGCGTGATGACCTTCCGACTCGCCGTTCGCGAAATTGCCGCCCGCAACAGCGCGCACGCCACGTTCATGCCGAAACCACTCGAGGGCGTTCAAGGCTCGGGCATGCACGTGCACCTCTCGCTCTTCGAAGGCGACGACAACGCCTTCTTCGACGCTGATGACCCATACAACCTGTCCGCGAAGGCCAAGGCCTTCATGGCGGGCCTCCTGCGACACGCTCCTGAAATCACGGCGGTGACCAACCAGACCGTCAACAGCTACAAGCGCCTGGTTCCCGGCTTCGAGGCACCCGTGCACCTCAGTTGGGCGCGCAACAACCGCAGTGGGCTCATCCGGGTGCCCATCACCAAAAACGACAATCCTTTGGCCACGCGTCTCGAGTACCGCTCCCCTGATCCCGCGTGCAACCCGTACTTGGCCTTCAGCCTGATGCTTGCAGCCGGCATGAAGGGCATCGAAGAGGGCTATGAGCTGCCCGATGAGGCTGACGCCAACCTGTTCGAGATCGGAGACGATGTACTCGAGAAGCTCGGCATCGGCCAGCTCCCCACGTCGCTCGCAGCAGCGCTCGAAACGATGGAAAAGTCCACACTCGTGCGAGAGGCCCTCGGTGAGCACATTTACGAGTGGTTCCTGCGGAGCAAACGCATCGAATGGCGCGGCTACAAGACCCACGTCAGCGCGTTCGAGCGAGATCGGTACCTGACGTCGTTGTGAGTGAGCGCAGCCAGATGCTTCTGGTCTTCCCGGACCCGGCGCCGCCCGAACTGGCGCGCACACTCGATCTCGGTGGTTCTTCGTGGAAGGCCGTTTCCTCGACCGCCGATGCCGGTGAACACGAGCCCGACTCCGGCTGGGCCGGAACCATTGTCGATGCCACGGCAGACCCTGAAGGCGCGTGGGCGTTCCTGCGGGCAATCCGTAAGCAGGCCGACAAGCAACTCCCTGTCATCGTGTTGATCGGGGGGGCGCAACTCGCCGAGCTCGAACACCGCGACGACCTCTTCGACGACTTCTGCCTGTCACCGTTCCACCCGTCTGAACTCGAGGCGCGCCTGCGACATCTGCTCTCAGGGGACGTGGCCGTCGTCAGCTCAGACATGGTCGAGTACGGAGCGCTCACCCTCAATCTCGAGACCTACCAAGCGTCGATCGCGAACAAGCCGCTCGACATGACCTACATGGAATATGAGCTGCTCAAGTTCCTCGCGCAGAACCCCGGCAAGGTGTTCACTCGCGAGATCCTGCTCAGCCGCGTGTGGGGCTACGAGTACTACGGCGGCGCCCGCACCGTCGATGTGCATGTGCGTCGGCTGCGCGCCAAGCTCGGCGAAGAGCATGCAGCGTTGATCCAGACGGTCCGCTCGGTCGGCTACCGCTTTGGCGAATCCCGCTGGGAAAGCTAGGCAAGCTGCAAGAAGTCGATGATCGCGTTGCCGACGATGTTGGCGAAGACGATCGAGCCTTGCTCGCGGGGGTGCACCCCGTCGTTGCGCAAGTTGCCGTCGTCGTCGGCCACGGCGCTCCACGACGCAATCACACTGTCGCCGCGCTGAGTCACCCGGTCGCGGATCGTGTCATTGAGCTCCGCTGTGCCATCGGGACGGTCACGGAAGAACGTGTCGACCCAGACCAGTGGTGATTCATCCGGCACGGTCTGCAGCATTTCGTTGATTGCGGCAGCGCGCTCGCTCGGGTCGGAGTACTGGTCAATGTCGTTGGTGCCGAGCGCGACGACCCACAGTTCGTTCGAATGGTCGAACGGGTCGCCTGCGGCGCCCTCTGCGCCGGTGTCGCCGGTCGCATGGATCGTCTTGATGAGGTCCTCGGCGACTGCCGCCCCGCTCGGGTTCGACCCGAAGCTGAGCGCGGTCCGCTTGCCCTCCTTCGATTCAATCACGACCGAGTCAAAGCCGAGCTGTTCGAACATCGTCTCAAGCTGCGGGGTCGACGCGACCGTGATCGAGTCGCCCACCATGATGACCGTGTCGATTTCGGTCGTCCCGACTGCTCGGACGTCGATGCCACTGCCGATTTGGCCAACTTCACCGACATCGGAGCCGAGCCCGATCGTCGGCAGCGGAACATCCCCGCCGGTCGCCGATGAGGTCTCGCCGGCGCACGCGCAAACGCTCAGGCCGACGACGGCCAAGAACGCGGAGGTGATAGAGCGACGCATTGGGACATTCTTGCTATCTCAGGAGATGCAGGGGCGGCACGCGCCAGATTTTCAGTCACATCCTCATCCCGCAAACAGCGGGCGGTCAGTCGAGCTGTTGGATGCGTCGAGACAGCGTGTCGTGTGCAGCGAGCATGTCACCCAGGCTCCCGCTCACCAATTGACCATCGCGCACCACCGGTTGTCCGTTGACGATCGTGTCACGCGCCCCGGTTGGCCCACAGCGCAGCCATGCTTCGATCGGATCGGCAATCGCTCCGGCGAAGGTCGGGCCGGTCAACGACCAGACGGCGAGATCCCCGACGGCACCAGGAGCGATGACCCCGATCTCGCCCTCACGTCCCAAGCACCCGGCCCCACCATGGGTCGCGATTTCGAGCGCCATCCGGGCGGTGCCCGCGTCCGCACCGTTCCGAAGTTTGGCCAGCAACATGGCTTGCCGGGCTTCGAGCCACAGCGACGCACTGTCCGCCGATGACGACCCATCAACACCGAGCCCGACCTTCACACCGGCGGCGCGGAGGTCGACGATCGGCGCAATGCCCGACGACAGGATCATGTTGCTCGATGGGCAGTGTGCGGCACCGACTCCCGCTGCTCCCAATCGCTGTATCTCATCGTGATTGGGCATGACGCAATGCGCCACCCACGTCCGATCCGTACACCACCCGGTGCGCTCGAGGTACTCCATCGGCCGACACCCGAAGGTGGCGATGCTGAACTCGTCGTCCTCGGCGTTCTCAGCGAAGTGCGTGTGCAGTCGGACATCGAGCCGCTCAGCCAGTTCCGCAGAGCGCACCATTAAGTCTTCGGTGACCGAAAACGGCGAGCAAGGCGCAAGCGCGACACGCACCATGGCGCCATGTGAACGGTCGTGATGACGGGTGACGGCGGCTTCGGATGCGGCCAGAATCTCATCGTCGTCGGCAACCACATCGTCGGGCGGCAACCCGCCGTCTTTCTTGGACAGCGACATCGATCCCCGGGTTGGATGAAATCGCATGCCCAAGTCCTGTGCGGCCTCGATCTCGGCGGTGAGCAGATCGCCAGCGCCGTGGGGGTGCAAATAGAGGTGGTCGGTCGACGTCGTGCAACCGGACAGCGCAAGCTCGGCAAGACCGACCCACGCCGACACGTAGACCGACTCGGTGTCGATCGACCGCCAGAGCGGATACAGCGATTGCAGCCAACCGAACAGCGGCTTGTCGGTCATGGGCGGAAACGCCCGGGTCAGGTTTTGGTACAGGTGGTGGTGCGTGTTGACGAGACCAGGGGTCACCAGGCAATCGGTCGCGTCGATCGTGGTCGTCGCCGATGGCGCTGGACCGGTGCCAACGTCAGCGATGAGACCATCGGTGATCGCCACCCAGCCACCAGCCAGCTCGCGTCGATCTCCGTCGACAGTCGCCACACACCGAGCATTCGCGACCACCAGGTCGTGGTGGCGGTCAGCCATGGCGGCGGTTCTCAATCAGGAAGGTCCACGAGTTCGGGGTGAGCGTCTTTCTTGCCGTCTCGGTAGAAGACCTCGCCGATGACTGCCGACGCAGCAGCGCCACTCATCAACACGGCAACCGGAATCAACAGGACGACGACAATGATGGCGATTCCTCCGAGCATGGCGTCAGGTTAGCGTCAGGCCGGCTTGTAGGCCCAGGCCTCGACCTCGACAACAAAATTGGCAGGCAGCTCAGCGACCGCGACGCACGAGCGCGAGGGGCGATGGTTGCCGAACGCTGCAACGTAGTGCTCGTTGAAGACCTTGTAGTCCTCCATGTCGGTGAGGAAGCACGTGGTCTTGACCACGTCGGACATCGACGCTCCCATCGTGGCGAGGAGCGCCTCGATGTTCTTCATTGCCTGCTGTGTCTCGGCAACCAGGCCACCATCGACCTTGGTGCCGTCGAGCAGACCACCTTGGCCGGAGATGATGATGAAGTCACCGGCACGGACGGCGGGCGTATAGGGACCGAGGGGCTTGCTCATGTCGGCGACTCTAACTCCCCGCCAATGTCTCGGTCAGTGCGACGAATTCTTCCCACTGCCCACTCGCGAGGAGCGCCGCCTGTTGTGGCCACGACCCCGGCCGGTGCATTTTGAATCGGGAGCCGGCCGCATCGAGCATCGACTGCAGGGTGCCGATGTCGGTCTCGGCGAGTTGACGCCACGTCATCACTCCGATGCCGGCGCAGAGTTCAGCGATCTTCGGTCCAATTCCTTCGACGACCCTGAGGTCATCGAGGGCGATCCGCTTGCCGAGAACGGCGCGCGCCGCATCAAGATCGAGGTCGACTGGCTCGACTGGCTCGACTGGCTCGACTGGCTCGACTGGCTCGACTGGCT